>NZ_JBIWNL010000054.1:0-50047 GCF_044767225.1 Kitasatospora sp. NPDC101447 | reverse complement strand
GCTCAAGTGCCGCGGTCTCGTTCGGTGCGGTGTAGACGGGCTTGAGATCCCGGGCCACGGCCGCCCAGTCCCGCTTGGAGGTGTAGCGGAAGGAGTTGCGCAACAGGTGGACGATGCACGTCTGGACCACGGTCTGCGGCCAGATCTGGGCGACCGCGTCGGGCAGGCCCGCCAGGCCGTCGCAGATGAGGATCAGGCAGTCCTTCACGCCGCGGTTCTTGATCTCGGTCAGGACCGACTGCCAGTACTTCGCGCCCTCGCCGCCGCTGGAGGTCCACAGGCCCAGGATGTCGCGGTAGCCGTCGGCGGTGACGCCCAGGACCACGTAGACGGGCCGGTTGGCGACCTGGCCGTCGCGGACCTTGATGTTCACAGCGTCCACGAACAGGACCGGGTAGACCGCGTCGAGGGGGCGCGTGCGCCACTCGGCCATGCCCTCCAGGACCCGGTCGGTGATGGTGGAGACGGTCTCCTTGCTGGTCGTCATGCCGTAGACCTCGGCCAGGTGCGCGACGATCTCCCCGGACGTCAGGCCCTTCGCGGTCAACGAGATCACGAGGTTGTCCAGACCCTCGGTGCGGCGCGCGTGCCGGGGCACGACCTTCGGTTCGAACGTGCCGGCCCGGTCCCTGGGCACTTCGAGCGTGACCGGCCCGGCCTCGGTCATCACGGTCTTCATCCGGTAGCCGTTGCGCGCGTTGCCACCCTTGCGGGCCGAGCGGCCCGGCTCCGCGGTCGAGGCCAGGTGCTCGCCCATCTCGGCTTCCAGGGCTTCCTGGAGCAGGTGCCGGGTCAGTTGCTGCAGCAGCCCGCCCTCACCGAGCAGCTGCATCCCGCCGGCTCTGGCCTGCTCGGCCGCCAGCTCGGCGACCGACGCCACCACATCCGACCCGCCGGTGTTCTTCCTCGGACCCATGTCCAAGGCATCGGCGTCTGCGGACTCCGACGAAACCGTTCCATCAGGAACCGACCCGATCTGGTGATCCGTCAGCGAGCTCATCAGTGTCTCCCTTGATCAGGGTGTCCACCTGATTCATGACACTCCCCCACCCTCACCCCGTGGCCCCCGACCGCAACCGGAGCATCCCTTGGCCTGCGACCGAGGCCGGGAGTGGGAAGTCGGCGGGACCGACTTCCTGTGGCGCCCCTATGGGGCTCGGAGTCTTGGCCCTCGCGGCCTCGCGGACCGCTCGCTTCTCCACCCCCACCTCATCCCCTGGTGCCCGATCGCGGGCGGGGAGTGGGAAGTCGGCGGGGCCGACTTCCGGTGGGGCCCTATGGGGGTCGGCGTCCTGGCCTCATCGCTGTCCCTGCCGATCCCGTTCACCTCTCGACCCCCCCCGCCTCACCCCATGGCCCCTGCGGGCGGGGCGTAGGAGGTCGGTGGGGTGATTCTTCTCCGCCCTCAACCCTCACCCCACTCCTGGCCTGCGACCGCGGGCGGGGAGTGGGAAGTCGGCGGGGCCGACTTCCTATGGGCCTCTTCCCTGCTCTCCTGCCGCCTGGCGTCGCTGATCGGAAGTGGGAGTCGGCTGGGCCGATCTCTGATGCGGTGCGGGGACTTCGTTGTCCCGCTCGTGTGCTGCCTCCGCCGATCCCGCTCCACGTCGCCGGCCGGCCGGAGGGGGAAGTCGGCGGGGCTGACCTCTGGCGCAGGGGCCTCTCGCTGCGGACAGCTTCGACCGTCCCGCATTCACGACCGCCGAGGCTGCGTGGGGGATGAGGCGACTTCCGGCGGAGTCCGTGGCGGCGTGTGGTGTGCGGTCCTGGCAGGTGCTCGCCGCCATTGGCCGTGCGCAGGAAGTCGGCGGGGCCGACTTCTCGTGCGAGGGTGGGCGGTGCCCGCATCCCGCCGGGCACCTCTCGTCCACGAGCCGATCGTGTCCACCGGGGTCGTCCGGACTCCCGCCTTGCCAACCCCGAGCCCGCCTTGTGGCCGGCGGTCTCGGTTCCGACCGGTGGGTGCCGCGTCCCGTAGGGCGCTGCGTGCGCCTGCTCCGGCGGTACGCCTGGGGGTGGGAGTCCGGTGGGCTGGGTTCCGTTGTCGGGCTGCGCGGGGCCGCCTCGGGGTGTCGTTGCCAGGGAGGGGGGAGCACGGGGGCCCGGCTCCGCCGTTCGACCGTCGGGCTGGTCGACTCCGGTGGGCGGGGTGTGTCGCCCCGCGCCTACCCGGGTCGCCGGGAGGGGTGGGGTGGGTGGGGCGAGGGCCGCAGGTGGCCGCGGTGGGCGGGTAGGTTCGGGGTGTGACGACGAATGTTCCCGGTGCCAAGTTGATTCTGCTGACCACGACCCACCGGGTGGCCCCCGGGTTGCTGGCGTGGCCGGCGTGGGAGGCGTTGCGGGCGGCGGGGCGGGTGCTGGTGGCGGACGAGGGGCATCCGCAGGTGGCGGCGGTCCGGCAGGCCGGGGTCGCGGTGGAGGTGGTGGCGCCCGGTTCGGCGCCCGCGTTGGCGCGGTTGTTGACCGAGCAGCCCGCCGGGGCCGGGGCGACGGTATGGCTGGGCAGTCCGGACGGGGATCCGGGGCTGACGGACGCGCTCGCGCGGCTCGCGGTGGAGCGGGCCGGTGAGGTGCCGGAGATCGAGGTGCTGCCGGGTTCGTACGACCTGCCGGGGGCGCGGCTGCTGGACCTGGTGACGGTGATGGACCGGCTCCGCTCGCCGGGCGGCTGTCCGTGGGACGCCGAGCAGACGCACGAGAGCCTGGTGAAGTACCTGGTCGAGGAGGCGTACGAGCTGGTCGAGGCGATCGAGGAGGGGGACCGCGACACGCTGCGCGAGGAGCTGGGGGACGTCCTGCTCCAGGTGTTCTTCCACTCCCGGATCGCCGAGGAGCACCCGACCGGGGCCTTCTCGATCGACGACGTGGCGGGGGACATCGTCGAGAAGCTGATGTACCGGCACCCGCACGTGTTCGGGGACGTCGAGGCCGGGGGCGCCGCCGAGGTGGAGGCGAACTGGGAGCAGCTGAAGGCCGCGGAGAAGGCGGACCGCGAGTCGGTGCTGGACGGCGTGCCGGCCGGGCTGCCCTCGCTGGCGTACGCGGCGAAGCTGGTGTCGCGGGTGCGCCGGTCGGGCTTCTCCGGGGTGCCGGACGAGCCGTACGAGCTGCCGGCCGAGCTGACCGCGGAGTCGGCGGGCCGGCTGCTGCTCGCGGTGGCGCAGCGGGCGCACGACGCAGGGGTGGACGTGGACGCGGCGCTGCGCTCGGCCGCGCGCGGTTACCGGGAAGCGGTGCGCGCGGCCGAGGGCCTCAAGCCGGACGGGGAGTAGGCGCTCAGGCCGCCGTGGCGGTGCTCTCCACCGGGCGCCGCTGCGGCGGGACGAGTTCGCCGATGGCTTCGCCGACGAGGACGACGAGTTCGGCGAGGCGTTCCAGGTCGAGGTGGTCGGGCAGTTCGGCGAGGGAGACGATCCGCTCGCCGTCCGGGCCGGCGACGGCGAACAGGTCGATCGGCCCGAGGTGCTTCTCCGCGGTGTCGACGAGGGCGGCGACGTCGCTGGGGCGGCGGATGTCGCCGGAGACGCCGACGACGGGGCAGCCCGGCCGGTCGAGTTCGGCGGCGAGGTCCTCGGCGATGCCGACGTGCTGGTCGGCGATCAGCATTCCGGCGGCGCCGGCCGCGGAGAACCGGCGGGCGAGGTCGGCGCCCGACCCGCCGTCGAGTACCGCGATGACGACGACTGACCCGCTGACCCGCATGGTCTGCTCCTCCCTGTGGGCGACACCGCACCGGCGCCCACGCGTACTGCGGAGGATCGTAGGCACGACCTGACCCTCCGCAACAGGGATTACCCCTCAGGTGACCAGGCTCACGCCCGCCGTCCGGCCAAGAGCTGTCCAAGAGCTGTCCACGGACCGTCCACGGGTCGTCCACGGAGTGTTGGGGCGCCCGTCGTACGCCGTTGTCACGGGGGTCGCGAGCCGTCGGCGGAGGGGGGAGCGCACCCAGCGGATACGGTCGACCCATGCCAGCTCAGCCCGACCCCGCCCGGCCCGCAGCCACCCCGTCCGACGCCACCCCGCCCGCAGATCCCGCCCGGCCCGCAGCGACCCCGTCGGACGCCGCCGCTCCGCAGCCCGAGGCCGAGGTTCCGCAGCCCGAGGCCACCGCGCCGCAGCCCGACGCCGCCGCTCCGCAGCTGTTCACCTGGGAGTTCGCCGCCGATCCGTACCCCGCCTACGCCTGGCTGCGCGAGCACGCCCCGGTGCACCGCACCAAGCTGCCGAGCGGTGTCGAGGCCTGGCTGGTGACCAGGTACGCGGACGCCCGGCAGGCGCTCGCGGACGCCCGGCTGTCGAAGAACCCGGCGCACCACAGCGAGCAGGCGCACCGCACCGGCCGGGTGGGCATTCCGGGGGAGCGGCAGGCGGACCTGATGACGCACCTGCTGAACATCGACCCGCCGGACCACACCCGGCTGCGCCGCCTGGTGTCGAAGGCGTTCACCCCGCGCCGGGTGGCCGAGTTCGAGCCGCGGGTGCAGCAGCTCACCGACCGGCTGATCGACGGCTTCGCGCAGCGCGGCTCGGCGGACCTGATCCACGAGTTCGCCTTCCCGCTCCCCATCTACGCGATCTGCGACATGCTGGGCGTGCCAGCCGAGGACCAGGACGACTTCCGCGACTGGGCCGGGATGATGATCCGGCACGGCGGCGGCCAACGCGGCGGCGTGGGGCGGGCGGTGAAGCGGATGCGGGCGTACCTGCTGGAGCTGATCCACCGCAAGCGGGCGGACCTCGGGGACGACCTGATCTCGGGCCTGATCCGCGCGAGCGACCACGGTGAGCACCTGACCGAGAACGAGGCCGCGGCGATGGCCTTCATCCTCCTCTTCGCGGGTTTCGAGACGACCGTGAACCTGATCGGCAACGGGACGTACGCGCTGCTGCGCAACCCGGGCCAGCGCCGGCTGCTGCAGGAGTCGGTGGCGCGCGGGGAGAGCGCGCTGCTGGAGACGGGCATCGAGGAACTCCTGCGCTACGACGGGCCGGTGGAGCTGGCGACCTGGCGGTTCGCGACGCGTCCGGTGACCATCGGCGGGGTGGACATCCCGGTCGGCGATCCGGTGCTGGTGGTGCTGGCCGCCGCGGACCGCGATCCGGCCCGGTTCGCGGACGAGAACACCCTGGACCTGGCCCGGACGGACAATCCGCACCTGGGGTTCGGGCACGGCATCCACTACTGCATCGGTGCTCCGCTGGCCCGTTTGGAGGGGCGTGCCGCACTGGCCACGCTGCTTTCCCGGCTGCCCGATCTGCAGCTCGCGGAAAGCCCGGAGAATCTGCGCTGGCGGGGCGGTCTGATCATGCGTGGCCT
The DNA here is from genome assembly GCF_044767225.1 of Kitasatospora sp. NPDC101447. Classification (NCBI taxonomy): domain Bacteria; kingdom Bacillati; phylum Actinomycetota; class Actinomycetes; order Kitasatosporales; family Streptomycetaceae; genus Kitasatospora; species Kitasatospora sp. NPDC101447. The sequence goes on along the minus strand of NZ_JBIWNL010000054.1, from coordinate 44,727 downwards.
GCGGGAACTCCCGGTCGAATTCACTCCGGAGAGCCGCTCCCCGCATACGCCGCCGCACGCTCCTTCCGCGCCCCCGGCGAACTGACGCGAGGTGGCGGAACGCCGGGCGGCGTGCTGATGGAACGTCGCCCGGCGGGCTCCCGGCGGGGTGTGAAAACCCATCAATGCCGACATAGTGGCGCCGTTGGTAGGCGATCGGACACGTGCCGTAATTTCTGTGTGATGTCCGGGATATGAGCTTGTGATCGGTCTGAAGATCTGTCTACTCTCCCTGGAGTTCGCAGCTGCGGACCTCGTGCGCGGAACGCCGAATCCTGCCCGCCGCGTCACGGGAAACCGACCAGAACCCTGGGCAGGGGCGGGGGAACCAGGTTTGTTGCCGTCCCCACGGCTTGGGGTGAAGCCGCCCGAGCGGAATCGTTTCCGCGTACGGCGGCCGGGCCACCTCCCGGTCCGAACCCGACAGCTCACCTCGCAGGCGTGCGGAGAGGGACCTCTTCATGCTGTTCGTTGGAACCGGCCGTCACCGTCGTCGCACCCAGACCGAGAAGGCCATCGCCGTCGCCGGTGTGGCCGGCGTCGGACTCGCGATGCCGCTCCTCACCGCGACCGGCGCCTCCGCCGCCCCGGTCTCCACCTGGGACGCCGTCGCCCAGTGCGAGAGCGGCGGCAACTGGAGCATCAACACCGGCAACGGCTACTACGGCGGCCTGCAGTTCACCTCCAGCACCTGGAAGGCGTACGGCGGCACCTCGTACGCGGCGCAGGCCAACCAGGCCAGCAAGGCGCAGCAGATCTCGATCGCCGAGAAGGTGCTCGCCTCGCAGGGCCCCGGCGCCTGGCCGGTCTGCTCCGTCAAGGCCGGCCTGACCAAGGGCGGTGCCCCGGCGTCCGTCGACACCTCCTCGGACTCCAAGCCGCAGTCGGCCCCGCAGCAGCAGACGCCCAAGCGGCAGGCCCAGAAGCCGGCCGAGAAGCCGGTCCAGAAGCCCGCCGAGAAGCCGGCCGCGAAGCCCGTCCAGAAGCAGGCCCCGAAGCACGCCGCCCCCGTGCAGGCCGAGAAGCCCGTCGACCAGTCGGCGCAGCAGTACGTCCCCAAGCACGCGGCCCCGCGCCCCGCGCAGCCGGCCCCGGCCGCGCAGACCGGCCACGACTACACCGTCCACGCCGGTGACACGCTGTCGACCATCGCCGCCACCCAGGGCGTGTCCGGCGGCTGGCACGCGCTGTACGAGCAGAACCGCTCCACCGTCGGCGGCGACCCGGACCTGATCCTGCCCGGCCAGGTGCTGCACCTCGGCTGAGCCGACGTGTCCCTGGCGGCACCGGCGACACGCGTGACGGGGGGTCGGTCCGGCCGGCCCCCTTCGTCCGCATTCGCCCGCTCCGGTGGGACAAGCTGGGACAAGCAGGTGAACTACCGGTGGGTAGCGGGGCCACACGCTGAGACGGGACCGAGGCCGACGTGGCCTGGAGAGCCCGGGCGGTTAGGCTCTGGTCCGTAACGACTCCGCAATCGTCCCGCCGACAGCGCCACCGTCAGTGGGACCCTGCTTCCGCAAGGAGATGCCTCGTGCCGTCCATCGATGTCGTCGTAGCCCGTGAGATCCTCGACTCCCGCGGCAACCCCACGGTCGAGGTCGAGGTCGGCCTCGACGACGGCAGCACGGGTCGTGCCGCTGTCCCGTCGGGTGCCTCGACCGGTGCCTTCGAGGCCCTGGAGCTGCGCGACGGCGACAAGAACCGCTACTTCGGCAAGGGCGTGGAGAAGGCCGTCCTCGCCGTCATCGAGCAGATCGGCCCGGAGCTGGTCGGCTACGACGCCACCGAGCAGCGCCTGATCGACCAGGCCATGCTGGACCTGGACGCCACCCCGGACAAGTCCTCGCTCGGCGCCAACGCCATCCTGGGCGTCTCGCTGGCTGTCGCGCACGCCGCCTCCGAGGCCAGCGACCTGCCGCTGTTCCGCTACCTGGGCGGCCCGAACGCGCACGTCCTGCCGGTCCCGATGATGAACATCCTCAACGGCGGCTCGCACGCGGACTCCAACGTCGACATCCAGGAGTTCATGATCGCCCCGATCGGCGCGGAGTCCTTCTCCGAGGCCGTCCGCTGGGGCGTCGAGGTCTACCACACCCTCAAGGGCGTGCTGAAGGAGCGCGGGCTGTCCACCGGCCTGGGCGACGAGGGCGGCTTCGCGCCGAACCTGGACAGCAACCGCGAGGCCCTGGACCTGATCACCGAGGCCATCCAGAAGGCCGGCTACGTGCCCGGCCGTGACGTCGCGCTGGCCCTGGACGTCGCCGCCTCCGAGTTCTACCAGGACGGCGCCTACCAGTTCGAGGGCAAGGCCCTCTCGGCTGCCGAGCTCATCGAGTACTACGCCGAGCTGGTCGCCGCCTACCCGCTGGTCTCCATCGAGGACCCGCTGGACGAGTCGGACTGGGACGGCTGGAAGGCCATGACCGTCAAGCTGGGCGACAAGGTCCAGCTGGTCGGCGACGACCTGTTCGTCACCAACCCGGCCCGCCTGAGCAAGGGCATCGAGACCGGCACCGCCAACGCGCTGCTGGTGAAGGTGAACCAGATCGGCTCGCTGACCGAGACCCTGGACGCCGTCGAGCTGGCCCAGCGCAACGGCTACCGCTGCATGATGTCGCACCGCTCCGGCGAGACCGAGGACGTCACCATCGCCGACCTGGCCGTCGCCACCAACTGCGGCCAGATCAAGACCGGTGCCCCGGCCCGCTCCGAGCGCGTCGCCAAGTACAACCAGCTGCTGCGCATCGAGGAGATCCTCGACGACGCCGCCGAGTACGCCGGCCGCGGCGCCTTCCCGCGCTTCAAGCACGAGGGCTGAGACCGCGAGGTCACGAGGGCCGAGCGCTCCCGGTAGCGCAAGCCTGACCGGTGCCCCGCCGTTCACCCCGTAGGGTGGACGGCGGGGCACCGTCGCGACCAGGAGGGGATACGGGAGATGGCAGGCTGGAGGATCCCGGGCTTGGCGGCCCGGCCTCGGTTCACGAGCCGGGCGACCGTCCTCGTCCTGGTGCTGTGCTCGCTGGTGGCGATCCTCGCCTACCCGACGCGGCAGTTCATCTCCCAGCGCGCCGAGATCTCCGCCCAGCGGGCGAAGGCCGACCAGGTGCGCCGGCAGGTCGAGCAGCTGCGCCGGGACCGGGCCCGCTGGCAGGACCCGGAGTACGTCAAGGCGCAGGCGCGCGCCCGGCTGCACTACGCGGTGCCGGGGGAGACCCCGTACATCGCGGTGGATCCGGCCGGCCAGGCCTCCGCCAAGCCCTCCTCGTCCGCCGCCGGCGCCCCCGCCGCCGGGGTGGCCGCCGGTCAGGCGACGGCCGCCAAGCCCTGGTACACCAGCATCTGGGACTCGGTCGACGCCGCCGACACCGCCGCGCCGGCCCCCGGCACCCCCCTTTCGCTCCCACCGTCCCCCGTTGGAGACACCTCCCCCCATGACCACTGAGAACCACCCCGCCGTCTCCGACGCCGACGTCGCGGCCATCGCCGCCCAGCTCGGCCGGGTGCCGCGCGGCCTGCGCGGCGTGGCCCACCGCTGCCCGTGCGGCAACCCGGACGTCGTGGAGACGGCTCCCCGCCTGCCCGACGGCACGCCGTTCCCGACGCTCTACTACCTGACCTGCCCCAAGGCCGCCTCGCTGATCGGCACCCTGGAGGCGGAAGGCGTCATGAAGGACCAGACGGCCCGGCTCGCCGAGGACCCGGAGCTGGCCGCCGCCTACCAGGAGGCGCACGAGGACTACATCGCCCGGCGCGACGCCATCGAGGTGCTGGAGGGCTTCCCGAGCGCCGGCGGCATGCCGGACCGGGTGAAGTGCCTGCACGTGCTGGTCGGCCACTCGCTGGCGGCCGGCGAGGGCGTCAACCCGCTCGGCGACGAGGCGATCGGCATGCTGGAGGATTGGTGGGCGAAGGGCCCGTGCGTCTCCCCGGCCGAGGTCCAGGCGGCCGGTGAGCGGGTCGCCCGCAACCGCGCCAAGGACCAGGACCACGACGCCGTGATCGCCGCCAAGCAGCAGAAGACCGCCGAGCGCGCCGCCAAGAAGCGTGCCGCGCAGGAGCCGGCCGAGGACGCGGCGCAGGACGCGGCGGCCCCGGGCGGGTCGGCCGGGGACACCGGCGGGCAGCAGGAGTCGCAGTGACCATGACCCGAGTCGCCGCGATCGACTGCGGCACCAACTCGATCCGGCTGCTGGTCGCCGACCTGGACCCGGAGACCGGGGAGATCACCGACCTCGACCGCCGGATGATCGTCAACCGGCTGGGCCAGGGCGTGGACCAGACCGGCCGGCTGCACCCGGACGCGCTGGCCCGCACCTTCGCGGCCTGCCGGGAGTACCAGGAGATCATCTCCGGTTTCGGGGTCGGCCCGGAGCGGGTGCGCTTCGTCGCCACCAGCGCCTCCCGGGACGCCGAGAACAGCGACGAGTACGTCAAGGGCGTGCGCGACGTCCTGGGCGTCGAGCCCGAGGTGGTGAGCGGCGAGGAGGAGGCGCGACTGTCCTTCCTGGGCGCCACCAAGGAGCTGACCGGAGGTCAGTTCCCCGCCCCCTACCTGGTGTTCGACCTCGGCGGCGGCTCGACCGAGTTCGTGCTCGGCGCGGAGGACGTGCAGGCGGCGCGCTCGGTGGACATCGGCTGCGTGCGGCTCACCGAGCGGCACTTCGGCGGCGCCGAGCTGCCCTCCGCGGAGCAGGTCGCCGAGGCCCGGGCGCACGTGCGGGCCGAGCTGGACAAGGCCGAGGAGGTCGTCCCGCTGACCGGCGCGGCCACCCTGGTGGGCCTGGCCGGGACGGTCACCACGGTGTCCGCGATCGCCCAGGGCCTGCCGGACTACGACTCCGCCGCGATCCACCACTCGCGGATCGGCCGGGAGCGGGTCGCCGAGATCGCCCGCGAGCTGCTGGCCGCGACCCACGCCGAGCGCGCGGCCATCCCGTCGATGCACCCGGGCCGGGTGGACGTGATCGCGGCCGGCGCGCTGGAGCTGCTGGAGATCATGGAGCGCACCGGCGCCGCCGAGGTGGTCGTGAGCGAGCACGACATCCTGGACGGGATCGCCTGGGGTATCGCCTCCTGACCCCCGGCAGGGCTTACCCGACCGGCCCCGGCACCCCTTTCGGAGGGCCGGGGCCGGGACGCGCCCGGGCCCGTGCGAAAAGGTTCGTGAATTTCTTCACATGACGATCGGGCCATTCGTCGCACCGGCTCGCCCGCTACGTCCGAATTGTGGGACCGAAGGCCTCCCGGTAGTGACGACCCTTGGATCGCAGGTCAGGGCTCGTTCGGGGTTTGAATATCAAAACCACGCGCGGGAACCCGAGCCCTGTACGGATCGTTGCTGCTCAGCAGGGTGGTGCTCCGGCGCATGTTCACGAGGGGGCGTGAAGGGCCGTGAGGTTGCGCGCCCGTGCCGGTTTTGTGGCCGCGCAGTGTAGCACGGGGGGTCCATGAGCTTGTGACCGGGCTCACGAAGGCTGCTCCGGACGGTGCTGGATACTTTCGGATATGAGCACCACGGAGCGTCCTCGCATCCTCATTGTCGGCGGTGGTTACGTCGGCCTGTATGCCGCGATGCGCATCCTCAAGAAGATGCGCTACGGCGAAGCGACCGTCACGGTCGTGGACCCGCGGTCGTACATGACGTACCTGCCCTTCCTCCCCGAGGCGGCCGGCGGCAACGTCGCGCCCCGCAACCTCGTCGCGCCGCTGCGCAGCGCCCTCAAGCAGGCGGAGGTGCTGACCGGGTCCGTCACCGGCATCGACCACGCCCGCAAGGTCGCCACCGTCCAGCCCGCGGCCGGCGACAGCTACGAGCTGCCCTTCGAGTACCTGGTCGTCGCGACCGGCTCGGTCTCCCGCACCTTCCCGATCCCGGGTCTGGCGGAGAACGGCATCGGCATGAAGACGGTCGAGGAGGCCATCGGCCTCCGCAACCACGTCATGGCCCAGCTCGACAAGGCCGAGTCCACCACGGACGAGGAGGTCCGCCGCAAGGCCCTGACCTTCGTCGTCATCGGCGGTGGCTTCGCCGGCATCGAGACGATCGCCGAGATCGAGGACATGGCGCGCGACGCGTCCAAGCTGTACCGGACCGTCAGCCGCGACGACATGCGCTTCGTCGTGGTCGAGGCCGCCAACCGCATCCTCCCCGAGATGGGCCCGGACCTCGGTCTGTGGACCAAGGAGAAGCTCGAAGAGCGCAACATCGAGGTCTACATCGAGACCTCGATGGACTCCTGCGTCGACGGCCACGTCATGCTGAAGAACGGCATGGAGATGGACGCCTCCACCATCGTGTGGACGGCCGGCGTGAAGCCGAACCCGGTGCTGTCCGAGTTCGGTCTGCCGCTGGGCCCGCGCGGCCACGTCGACACCGCGCCGACCCTCCAGGTCCAGGGCTTCGACTACGTCTGGGCCGCCGGCGACAACGCCCAGGTCCCGGACCTCGCCGCCGGCGAGGGCGCCTGGTGCCCGCCGAACGCGCAGCACGCCTGCCGTCAGGCCGTCGTCCTCGGCGACAACGTGATCTCCGGCATGCGCGGCTTCCCGCAGGCGGAGTACAAGCACAAGAACCTCGGTGCGGTCGCCGGTCTCGGCCTGCACAAGGGCGTCGCGATCCTCTTCGGCAAGTACAAGCTGAAGGGCCGTCCGGCCTGGTGGTTCCACCGCCTGTACCACGGCGCGATGGTGCCGACCTTCAACCGCAAGGTCCGCGTCTTCACCGACTGGACCCTCGCGATGTTCCTGAAGCGCGAGATGGTCGGCCTCTCCCAGATGGAGAAGCCGCAGCTTCCGATCCAGGAGGTCACCCCGCCCACCAAGCCCGTCGAGGCCGCCAAGCCGGCCGCCGACAAGGAACTCGCGAGCAAGTAAGCGACTGAGACCCCGGTGTGGGAGCACCGGGGTATGAGTCGGAGGCCCTCCGCCCGGCAGCGTTGCCGGACCACGACCTCCGTGGTGCTCAGCCGGCCCTGTGACCGGGCGGAGTACAGCAGTAGGAGAGCCCCTGCCGGGATCGGCAGGGGCTCTCCGCGCGTCCCGGGTCAGTCGGTCTTGATGCTCGACAGGATGTCCAGCCCGGCCGCCCGGCGGGCCGGCCAGATCGCGGCCACCAGGCCCACCACTCCGGCGAGCGCCAGGAACAGCGCCAGCTGGCCGTACGGCAGGACGGTGGTCAGCCCGGCCAGGCTGGACTTCAGGGTGCCGTTGATCGCCCAGGCGATGAAGCACCCGAGGGCCAGGCCGATGCCGGCGCCGAACAGCGAGATCACCACGGACTCCAGACGGACCATCCGCTTGATGCCCCGGCGGTCCAGGCCGATCGCCCGCAGCATCCCGATCTCGCGCTTGCGCTCGAAGACCGACATCGCCAGCGTGTTGATCACGCCCAGGATCGCGATCAGGACCGCCATGCCCAGCAGGCCGTACATCAGGTTCAGCGCGAAGGTGATGGTCTGGCTGAAGCCGTCGCGGACGTCCTGCTTGGACTTCACCTCGATCACCGGGTTGGCGCCGGTGGCGTCCTTGAGCGACTGCTTGAGCGTGTCGGTGGCGCCGTCCTTGCCCTTGACGAGGACGTCGGAGACGTACGGCTTCGGGTCGTGCTTGGCGATCTCGCTGTTGGCCAGCAGGGCCGGGCCGAGCATGCCGCCCGTCCTGTACACGCCGCCGACGGTGAGCTGCCCCTTGGTGTCGTCCGGGTAGGAGACGGTCATGGTCGAGCCGGTGGTGACGTTGAACTTCTTGGCGACGTCCTCGTCCACCAGCAGCTGGCCCTTGCCGAGCGCGGCGGCGGACCCGCTGGTCAGGTCGATGTCGACCAGCTGGTCGAAGGTCGCCGTGTCCAGACCGGAGATCGACTTGCCGGTGCCGTCGAGCTCCCAGTACGCCGTGGTCATCGGCGAGGAGGCCGCCACCCCGGGGGCCTTGGCGATCTGCGCGGGCACCTGCTCGGAGAGGTTCATGCCGTTGGCGGTCGAGACGATGTAGTCGGCCTTCATCGAGCTGGTGACGGCCCGGTCCACCACGTCCGACACCGAGGCGCCGATCACGGTGAGGCCGCTGACCAGGGTCAGGCCGATGGTGAGCGCCGCGGCCGTCGCCGCCGTCCGGCGCGGGTTGCGCACCGCGTTCTGCTGGGCCAGCTTGCCGGGCGTCCCGCCGAGGCCGCGCAGCAGCGGGCCGAGCAGGGCCACCACCGGGCGGGAGAGCAGCGGCAGCAGGACGAACACGCCGATCAGGGCCAGGAACGCGCCCAGGCCGACCGGGACCCGGCCGTCGGTGCTGCCGGTGGAGGCGCCGTAGCCGATCAGGGCCAGGCCGCCGGCGGCGAGCAGCGAGCCGATGGTGTTGCGGACCACCAGGCTCTTCTGGGAGGCCGGCTGGTCGCCGCTGCTCATCGCGGCCACCGGGGCGATCCGGGCGGCGCGCAGGGCCGGCAGCAGCGCGGACAGCACCGTCACCACGACGCCGACCACGAGGGTCACCGCGACGGTGACCGGCTTGATCACCAGGGCGCCGCTCGGCATGTTCTCGTTCAGACCGACGATCAGGGACTGCATCCCCGCGCCGATCCCGACGCCCGCGGCCAGACCGGCCAGCGCCGAGACGGTGCCGATCACCAGGGCCTCGACCAGCACCGAGCGGGTGACCTGCTTGCGGCTGGCGCCGATGGCCCGCAGCAGCGCGAGCTCCTTGGTGCGCTGGGCGACCAGCATGGTGAAGGTGTTGGCGATGATGAAGATGCCGACGAAGAGCGAGATGCCGGCGAACACCAGCAGCATCGTGCGCATGTTGTCGGTGCCCTTGGTGATCATGCTCTGCTCGTCGGCCTTGAGCTTGGCGCCGGTCTCGACGTCGAACTGGCTGCCGGACGGCACCTTGGGTTGCACCTGGGCGAGCAGCGCGTCCTCGGTGGTGCCGGGCTTGGCGGTGAGCACGACACCGCTGTAGCGGCCGGGCTCCAGCAGCAGCTGCTGGGCGGTGGCCTTGTCGAACAGGGTGAGCGTGCCGCCGGTGTTCACCACCGGGTCGTCGGTGGTGAAGACACCGGTGAGCTTCGCCTCGATCACCGGGCCGTTGGCGGCCACCCGCACCGTGTCGCCGACCTTGTAGCCCGCCTTGTCGGCGGTCTTGCGGTCGAGTGCGATCTCCTTGGCGTTCTTCGGGCCCTGGCCCTCGGCCATCGGGTAGCGCGGGTCCCGGCCGTCCTGGCCGGGGGCGAAGTTGGCGCCCTTGGCGGCCCAGAACTGGCCGATCAGGTTGCCCTTGTGGTCGGCCACGCCGGTGAAGCCGCTCACCACGCCGCGCGCGTTCGCGGTGCCCGGCAGGGCGGCCAGCTGCTGGAGGGTGGCGTCGGTGAGCGCGGCGGAGCCGCTCTCGCTCTTCTGCTTGGCGCTCGCGGCGGAGCCGGCCGCCTGGTCGACCACCTGGACCGAGACGTCCGAGTAGCTCTTGGAGTTGCTGTCCCGCATGGCCTTGCCGAAGGTGTCGGAGAAGACCATGGTGCCCGCCACGAAGGCGGTGCCGAGCATGACGGCCAGCGCCGTCATGAGCAGTCGGCCCTTGTGGGCCAGCACGTTGCGCAGTGCGGTGCGATACATGGGGTGTCCTGGGAAGGGTCGGTGGGCTGGCTGCGGGGCGGCGGGCCGTGAGGGGGTGTGCTCTAGCTGGTGCGGCCCTTGGCGTCGAAGCGGCGCATGCGGTCCAGGACGGTGTCGGCGGTGGGGTGGTGGAGTTCGTCGACGATGCGGCCGTCGGCGAGGAAGACGACGCGGTCGGCGTAGGCGGCGGCGACGGGGTCGTGGGTGACCATGACGACGGTCTGGCCGAGTTCGCGGACGGAGTTGCGCAGGAAGGAGAGGATCTCGGCGCCGGAGCGGGAGTCGAGGTTGCCGGTGGGTTCGTCGGCGAAGATGATGTCGGGCTTGCCGGCGAGGGCGCGGGCGCAGGCGACGCGTTGCTGCTGGCCGCCGGAGAGCTGGGAGGGTCGGTGGCTGAGGCGGCCGGAGAGGCCGACGGTGTCGACGACGCGGTCGAGCCAGGCCTTGTCGACCTTGCGGCCGGCGATGTCCATCGGCAGGGTGATGTTCTCCAGGGCGGTCAGGGTGGGGAGGAGGTTGAAGGCCTGGAAGATGAAGCCGATGTGGTCGCGGCGCAGTTGGGTGAGCTGCTTGTCCTTGAGGCCGACGAGTTCGGTGTCGCCGATGGTGGAGGAGCCGGAGGTGACGGTGTCGAGGCCGGCCATGCAGTGCATGAGGGTGGACTTGCCGGAGCCGGAGGGGCCCATGATGGCGGTGAACTCGCCCTGGGGGAAGGTCACGCTGACGTTGTCGAGGGCGACGACGCGGGTCTCCCCCTCCCCGTAGACCTTGTTCAGGCCGGTGGCGCGGGCGGCCGCCAGGCCGGTGCGGACGGCGGTTGCGGTCGACGTGGTCACGGGGGGCTCCTTGTGCTCGTGGGCTTGTACCTCCATGCTCCGCGACGTGATCATGGTCTGGCGTCGCTCCGCCGGACGGTTGGCCCGACCACCGCTGGGCGTACGGGAGGGGCGGCCCGTCCTCCTGCGGTATGACGGGAACCCTGAGGGAGGGTCGACGTCCGGCTCGTGGCCGGAACCGCTATCCTTCGTGGCCGAATTCCGAACAGTTCGTCAGATGGCAAGGAAACATGACAACTTCCGGGGCTGGGAACATGCGAAAGGGTGAGCCGGGCGACTAGGCTCAGGGGTGGTTTCGCAGGACGCCCGGATGGTGGAACGCAGACACGGGCAGCTTAAAACTGCTTGGCCGCGAGGCCGTGCCGGTTCGAGTCCGGCTCCGGGCACAGGTCGGTCGACCCGGCGGAGGCGCCGACGGCGCCCCCGCCGGGCGTCGTTCACCGGATCCTCCTCGCGGCGTATCCCGGAATTTTTGCCAAGCCATTACCCTTGTGCGTGGGCGGTGCAGTGCCGCCACGGAGGGAATGAGCAATGAGAAGCAGCAACCCGGTCTTCTCGCGGGAGGGATCCTTCACCCGCGACTCCGGTTACGCGGGGTTCGGAACGAGTGCGCAGGCCGGGAGCCCGTACGGCCACAACCCGTACGCGGGCACCCAGTACGCCCAGCAGCCGTCGGCGCAGGGACCGCTGACGGACGAGCAGCTCTTCGAGATGTACAACGGGCCGTCCGCCGGCCCCGGGGCCACCGGGCGGATGACGCTCGACGACGTGCTGGCCCGCACGGCCATGACGCTGCTGACCGTGGTCGCCGCCGGTGCGGTGTCCTGGTTCACGCTGCCGTTCAAGAACTTCGGCTTCGCCGTCGGCGCCTCGCTGGTCGCCATGATCGTCGGCCTGGTCGTCCAGTTCCGACAGAAGATCAGCCCGCCGCTGGTCCTGGCCTACGCGGCGTTCCAGGGCTTCGCTCTGGGCGCGGTCACCCACGTCCTCAACACCATCTGGCCGGGCATCGCCATCCAGGCGGTGCTGGGCACGGCGGCGGTCTTCGGGGCGACGCTCTACGTCTACAAGAGCGGTCGGCTCCGGGTGAGCCCGAAGTACACCCGCATCGGCATCGCGATCGGCCTGGGCTTCTCGGGCCTGCTGCTGATCAACTGCATCGCGTGGGCCTTCGGCGGCGGTCTCAACACCTGGTCCGGCCCGCTGGGCGTCGGCATCGGCCTGATCGGCGTCGCCCTCGGCGCGTTCTACCTGACGCTGGACTTCGCCGAGATCGAGCAGGCCATCGCCGGGGGTGCCCGGCAGGAGGAGTCCTGGCGGGCCGCCTTCGGGCTCACCTTCTCGCTGGTCTGGATCTACTTCGAGATGCTGCGCCTGATCGCCAGCCTCCGCGGCGACGACTGACACCGTCGGTCGCCGTGAACCACTGCCGCCGGGCCCCGGAGCCACCCGCTCCGGGGCCCGGCGGCTTTTCGCCTAGGCTCGCTGCCATGCATGACGTACAGCTCCTGGACGTACGGCCCCTGGTCGAAGCCGTCGAGTCCCTGGCGGATCGTTTCCGCTCGCTGCCGCAGAGCAAGCTGCTGGGCGCCGTGCCCGGGCACGCCTCGCGGGCGGCGGCCGCGCTGGACCTCGCCCGGCGGCTGGCCGCGCTGGCGCTGGCGGCGGAGGGCGGGCCCGAGCGGGACTTCCCGGACGCCGGGGCCTTCGCGGTGGGGGACCAACTGGCCGTCGCCGGGCACGACCTGGCGGCCGCGCTCGCGGCGCTGCCCGAGGACGCGCGGGTGACGCTGCCGGAGGGGCCCGCCGCGGTGGGCCAGGTGCTGGCCGGGGCGGTGGCGGCGGTGCGCGGCACGGCGGCGCTCTGCGCCTGAGGCCGGGTGCGGCCGGACACGCCGAAGGCCGGCCGGGTCGGTAACCCCTTGACCCGGCCGGCCTTCGGCGTGCAGCTCGTCGAGCCCGTGGGCGGGCGCGCGGAGTCCGGCCCGTGAGCGGGCGTCAGATGCTGGCGACCACCCGGTCGGCGAGCACGTAGACGGCCTCCTCGTCGGTGGAGAAGGTCAGCGAGTACGAGCCGGAGAAGCGCGAGCCGCCGAGCAGTCGGACGTGCTCCCCGGCACGGACCGCGTCGATCAGCCGGTACGCGGCCTCCCGGTCGCCCGGGGCCACGCAGAGCGTGGTGCCGTCGGCGAAGGCGTACACGTCCAGGGTGCCCAGCGGGCCCGGGCGGACGTCGATCAGTGCGACGGCCTCCTCGGCGAGGGTGGCCAGCCGGGTGTCCGTCCACTCGCGGGACGGCGCCTGGCTCGGCACGAAGTCGGGGTGCGAGGGGTGGCGGCGCGGGTCGGGCGCGGCGACCGGCGCCTCCTCGACGGCCTGGTCGGCGTCCAGCAGCCCGGCCTCCAGGCCGGTGGCCAGCAGGTCGGCCTCGCGGCGGGCCCGGGCGTCCTTCGCGGTCTCGCCCACCGGGTGGCCGGGGCGCAGCGGCGCGCCGCCGTCGGTGCCGGGCTCGGCCGGGCCGGTGCCGGTGCCGCCGTCGTTGATCAGGTCCTCCAGCGCGGAGCGCAGCGCCTCGCCGAACTCCGGGTCCATCGTCCCGGCGTTGTCGGCGGCGTCCTGCGGGCCGGTGGGGCGGGGGAAGAAGAGCGGCCACTCGTCGGTGCCGGAGAACACGCCGTTGAAGGGGGAGTCGAACAGCGGCGCGTCCTCGGCCGCGCGGGCCTCCTGCTCGGCCCAGAACGCTCGGGCCTCGGTGATCTCCCGCTCGCGGTCGGCGGCGAGCGCCTCGGTGACGGCCCGGCGTATCGCGGCCTCGTCCACCGGTGCGGGCACGGCCGGGGCGGCGGCCTGAGCGTCCAGTCGGCGGGAGATTCCGCGGAGACGGAGCAGCACGGCGGTCGACACGGTGATCAGGATCAGCAGCAGGATGGTGTAGACGGCGCTCACGGAACGTACTCCTAGCGAGGAGCGGAACGGGGTTACGTGTCCACACTGCCGCATCCGGGGGTGTTACCGCAGTGGCGAATGTCTAATTCGTCCCGGACTTTCGCTCTTGTCCCCAAATTGTTAGGTAACACCGTTCTACGCAGTGCAGTTGATCCGCTCCGCAGTGTCGATTTCCGAGCCGAAAACGAACGGAAAGAGGGCCGGATCGACCTCGCGGTGTGATCCGGCCCTCAATTACGCACTGTCACTCCAAATGGGTGGTCCAGACCCTTCGGAGCGTACGGGGGAGGGTCAGCTGAGGCGCTCGATGACCATCGCCATGCCCTGGCCGCCGCCGACGCACATGGTCTCCAGACCGAACTGCTTGTCGTGCCACTGCAGGGAGTTGATCAGCGTGGTGGTGATCCGGGCGCCGGTCATGCCGAAGGGGTGGCCGACCGCGATGGCGCCGCCGTTGACGTTCAGCCTGTCCAGGTCCACGCCGAGGTCGCGGTAGGACGGGATCACCTGGGCCGCGAAGGCCTCGTTCATCTCGACCAGGTCGATGTCGCCGATGCTCAGGCCGGCCCGCTTGAGCGCCTGCTTGGAGGCCTCGACCGGGCCGTAGCCCATGATCTCGGGCGAGAGTGCGCTGACGCCGGTGGAGACCACCCGGGCGAGCGGGGTGATGCCGAGCTCGCGGGCCTTGGTGTCGGACATGATGACCAGCGCGGCCGCACCGTCGTTCAGCGGGCAGCAGTTACCGGCGGTCACGGTGCCGTCGGGGCGGAACACCGGCTTCAGGCCCGAGACGCCCTCCACGGTGACGCCGGCGCGCGGGCCGTCGTCCGTGCTGACCACGGTGCCGTCCGGGAGCGTCACCGGGGTGATCTCGCGCTGCCAGAAGCCGGCCTTGATGGCAGCCTCGGCGAGGTTCTGCGAGCGGACGCCGAACTCGTCCTGCTCGGCGCGGGTGATGCCCTTGAGCGCGGCGAGGTTCTCGGCGGTCTGACCCATCGCGATGTAGGCGTCCGGCACCAGCCCGTCCGCGCGCGGGTCGTGCCACTCGCCGCCGCCTTCTGCAGCCCGCTTGGCGGTGCGGGCCTGCGCCTCGTCGAAGAGCGGGTTCATGGTGCCCGGCATGCCGTCCGAGGTGCCGTGGATGCTGCGCGAGACGGTCTCCACACCGGCCGAGATGAAGACGTCGCCCTCGCCGGCCTTGATCGCGTGGAGCGCCATCCGGGTCGTCTGCAGCGAGGAGGAGCAGTAGCGGGTGATGGTGGCGCCGGGCAGGTAGTCCATGCCCATCTGGACGGCCACGATGCGGGCCAGGTTGTGGCCCTGCTCGCCGCCGGGCAGGCCGCAGCCCAGCATCAGGTCGTCGATCTCGCGCGGGTCGAGCTGCGGCACCTTGGCCAGCGCGGCCTGGATGATGTGCGCGGTCAGGTCGTCCGGGCGGACGTCCTTCAGGGAGCCCTTGAACGCCCGGCCGATCGGCGAACGGGCGGCGCTGACGATGACGGCTTCGGGCATGACGGGCTCCTCGCTGGGTGACTGCGGACCTGACGTCCGGGAGGAAAGTTACCGCCTGGTAGATCAGGCGTCACCCGCCCCAGCGTGTGAGCTGGCCGACGTATTCCCGGGGCCCGGCGGGTCGTCCTGGACGGGGTGCAGGTGAGCCGCCACGCCCGACCCGGGCAGGCCGATCCGCAGGCGCCGGCGCAGCAGCGCCCAGCGGTGGCCCGCGCCCTCCGTCTCGACGGCCGCCACCTCGGTGCCTGCCCGCCCGGCCGCCGCGGCGGCGGCCACCGCGACCGGCAGCACCGTCTCGCCCGGCACCGGCGCGGTCGGGCGCTCCTCCTCCGGCCACAGGCCGAGCACGGCGCAGACCGAGGGCAGCAGGGTCATCGCGGCCGTCGCGTACCCCTGGGCCGAGGGGTGGTAGCGGTCGGCGGCGAACATCTCCGGGCGGGCGGCGAACTCCGGGCCCAGCAGCGAGCCCAGCGAGACCGTCCGGCCGCCCGCCTCGACCACCGCGATGGTCTGTGCGGCGGCCAGCTGCCGGCTCAGCCGTCGGGCCACCCAGCGCAGCGGCGGGCGCACCGGCTTGATCGTGCCGAGGTCCGGGCAGGTCCCGACGACCACCTCGCAGCCGTTGGCGCGCAGTGCGGCGACGGCCTCGCCGAGCTGGCGGACGGCGAGCTGGGCCGGACTGTGCCGGGTCACGTCGTTGGCGCCGACCATGATCACCGCGACGTCCGGGTGGTGCTGCAGCACCTGCTCCAGCTGGCCGGAGAGGTCGGCCGAGCGGCCGCCGGAGCGGGCCGCGTTGACCAGCCGGACCGGGCGTTCGGCCACCGAGGCCAGCCCGGCGGCGAGCAGGGCGCCCGGGGTCTCCCGGCCCCGTGCCACCCCGAGGCCGGCGCCGGTGGAGTCGCCGAGGACGGCCAGCACGAGCGGCGGCTGCGGGGCGGCGGAGCGGTCGGCGAAGGCCTCGCCGTAGACGCCGTCGGCCTTGGGCGGGAGGGTCCCCAGGACGCCGATGGCCTGGATGGCGAGCTTGCTCTCGGTCAGCAGCAGGCCGACCATGCCGACCCCGAGCAGTCCGAGCCCGCCGCCGCCGTACGCCGCCGCGGTGGCGATCCGCCGGGCCACCCGGGCCCGCGAGTCGTGTGCGCCTGGCATCCGGACCCCCTTCACGTCCTCGTGCCGCCCCCAGCGGGGTCGTACACCCCTCCTACCCGCGCCGGGGGCGGGAGTACCGGTGCGGGTGGGCCATTGGGGGAGGCGCCGGCGCCGCGGCCGCGGGAGCGCCGGGCGGGGCGGGCCGTCGGGGAGGGGCGGCGGGTCGTCGCGCGGGGCTGCCGGGGCGGGCCCCGGAGGACGTGGACGAGAGGGGGCGCTGGGGCGCGTGCCACGCCCTAGGCTTTGCAGTACCGAAAGCACTCGCATGCCCATAGACCGGGAGGACCCCCGTGCGGTACCACAACTCGATCATCGACCTGGTCGGCAACACGCCGCTGGTCAAGCTGAACAAGGTCACCGAGGGCATCAGCGCGACAGTGCTGGCGAAGGTCGAGTACTTCAACCCCGGTGGCTCCGTGAAGGACCGCATCGCGATGCGCATGATCGAGGCCGCCGAGGCCTCGGGCGCCCTCAAGCCGGGCGGCACCATCGTCGAGCCGACCTCCGGCAACACCGGTGTCGGTCTGGCGATCGTGGCCCAGCAGAAGGGCTACAAGTGCATCTTCGTCTGCCCGGACAAGGTCTCGACCGACAAGATCAACACCCTCCGTGCGTACGGCGCCGAGGTGGTCGTCTGTCCGACCGCCGTCGCCCCTGAGCACCCGGACTCCTACTACAACGTCTCCGACCGCCTGGTCCGGGAGACCCCGAACGCCTGGAAGCCGGACCAGTACTCCAACCCGGACAACCCGGCCTCGCACTACTACTCCACCGGCCCGGAGCTGTGGGAGCAGACCGACGGGAAGATCACCCACTTCGTGGCGGGCGTCGGCACCGGCGGCACCATCTCCGGCACCGGCAACTACCTGAAGGAGGCGTCGGGCGGCAAGGTCAAGGTGATCGGCGCCGACCCGGAGGGCTCGGTCTACTCGGGCGGCACCGGCCGGCCGTACCTGGTCGAGGGCGTCGGTGAGGACTTCTGGCCGACCGCCTACGACCGCAACGTCGCGGACGAGATCGTCGCCGTCTCCGACAAGGACTCGTTCCAGATGACCCGCCGCCTGGCCAAGGAGGAGGGCCTGCTGGTCGGCGGCTCCTGCGGCATGGCCGTGGTGGCCGCGCTGGAGGTCGCCCGCAAGCTCGGGCCGGACGACGTCGTGGTGGTGCTGCTGCCGGACGGCGGCCGCGGCTACCTGTCGAAGATCTTCAACGACGACTGGATGGCCGACTACGGCTTCCTGCCCTCGTCCACCGACGAGGCGCACATCGGCGAGGTGCTGGCCCGCAAGGAGTCCATCGAGCAGGGCGGCGTCCCGCAGTTCGTCCACATGCACCCCAACGAGACGGTCGCCGAGGCGGTCCGGGTGCTGCGCGAGTACGGCGTCTCGCAGATGCCGGTGGTCTCCCCCGGTGCCGGGCACCCGGACATCATGGCCGGCGAGGTGATCGGCTCGGTGGTGGAGAAGCTGCTGCTGGAGGGCATCTTCGCCAAGGAGATCGAGCTGACCGACACGCTGGACAAGGTGATGTCCAAGCCGCTGCCGGTGGTCGGCTCGGGCGAGACCGTCACCAACCTGATGACCGTGCTGGAGAAGGCCGACGCGGCCGTCGTGCTGGTCGAGGGCAAGCCGCAGGGCATCGTCAGCCGCCAGGACCTGCTGGGCTTCCTGACCGGCCGCGCCGCGCACTGACGCGCGGTCACCACCGAGCGCCCGTGGGCGGATCCGGAGGATTCGTCCACGGGCGAAGTGGTACACCGGCGTCATCTGCCCGCATCACGGGGTTAACAACGGTCCGGCATCGTTGTGGTCAACGGCACGACGCCGAACGAGGCGACGGCAAGCGTCCGGGAGCGGCTCCCCGGCGACCGCGGTCGACTCCGGACACAACGGACGGTCCTGACCCGACCGCTGTGTCCTACCTCCGCGGGAGGCGCCGTCGTCCCGCCCCTGCCCGGCTCCGGCCGGTCGACAGGGTGTGGCGGCTTCCGCGGCCGCACCGCGCCGTACGGCGCGTCCCCGCGGCTCCCGGGTGGGGGAGCCGAGGGGGGAGACGGTGGGGCCGGTCCTTCTTCGAGGGGCCGGCCCCGCCGCCTGTCCGGGCCCGGTCCGCCGTCGCGGCCGTGCGCGGTGCGCCGGGCGGCACGTCGTTCCCGTACGCTCGCACGCATGACCAGCACTGAAACGACCGACCAGGACGCCCCGCGCTACGTCCGGGTCAAGATCGAGCTCATCGCGGAGATCACCGACGAGGGCGCGCTGAAGGCGGCGGCCCTGCAGGCGGTGACCGAGGACGAGTACCTCGACGACGAGGAGCGCGCCCAGTCCGTCGAGGCCATCGAGGTGGACCCGTCGGGTTCGCTCGCCCACTTCATCGACCCCGTCGCGCTGCTCGGCGACGTCCCCGGGGTGGAGCTCGCCTCGGCGACCTGGGAGTCGGCGCAGACCGAGTTCGACCCGGACAGCGAGGAGTGGGACGAGTACGCGGTGGAGGAGTCCGCCGAGTAGTGGCGGTGCGCCGTCACGCGCTCGGAAACGCCCGGTCTGCCACGGCAGGCCGGGCGTTTTGTCCTTGTTCGATGGCAAGTTTGGTCATCTCATACGATCGCTTACCCTTCGATGGTGGAACCGTGAACGGGCGGATTGCGTTTCTGTATCCGTAAATGCCCGGGATGATCAGCAGGGAGACGCGACGTGACGGCACGGGACGGTCAGGGGCGGGCGGCCGGTGGAAGCTGGAGCCGACGCGGTGTTCTCGCGGGACTGATCGGGGCGCCGGTCCTACTCCTTGCGGCCTGCAACGACAACAGCGGTAACAGCGGCAGCGGTTCCGGCAGCGGTTCCGGCTCCGGCGGCAGCGCGAGCGGCGCCCCGGGCAATGGCGGCGGCAGCAGCAGCGCCCCGAAGACCTCGGCCGCCGTGATCACCGTCACCCCCGCCGACGGGGCCACCGCCGCCAGCTTCAGCGAGCCGGTCAAGGTCACCGTCACCAACGGCACCCTGACCAGCGTCAAGGTCACGGACTCCACCGGCAAGGAACTGGCCGGCCAGCTCTCCGCCGACAACGCCGGCTGGACCTCGGCCGCCGCCCCGGCCAGCGGTACCAAGTACACCGTCGCCGCCGTCGCCCAGGACAAGGACAAGCTGGAGGCGGACTCCAACGCCGTCTTCACCACGGCGACCCCGGCCAACACCTTCGTCGGCTACTTCACCCCCGAGGACGGCTCGACGGTCGGCGTCGGCATGCCCGTCTCGATCAACTTCAGCAAGCCGATCACCGACAAGAAGGCCGTCCAGCAGGCGATCACCGTGACCGCCGAGCCGGGCGTCGAGATCGTCGGCCACTGGTTCTCCAGCACCCGCCTCGACTTCCGGCCGCAGGAGTACTGGGCCAAGGGCACCCAGGTCACCCTCAAGCTCCGGCTCAAGGACGTCGAGGGCGCCAAGGGCGTGTACGGCACCCAGTCCAAGGACGTCCGCTTCACCGTCGGCCGCGCCCAGACCAGCGTCGCCGACCTCGCCACCAAGAAGCTCACCGTCACCACCGACGGCCAGGTCAGCGCCGTGTACAAGATCTCCGGCGGCTCGCCCGAGCACACCACCTGGGGCGGCAAGATGGTCATCTCCGAGCAGTACACGCAGACCCGGATGAACTCGCAGACCGTCAACCTGGGCAGCGAGTACGACATCGCGGACGTGCCGCACGCCCAGCGCCTCACCACCTCGGGCACCTTCATCCACGGCAACTACTGGTCGTCGACGTCGATCTTCGGCAGCCAGAACACCAGCCACGGCTGCGTCGGCCTGCAGGACGCCAAGGGCGCGCAGGACGCCGGCACGGACGGCTACAAGTTCTACAAGTCCTCGATGGTCGGCGACGTGGTCGAGGTCGTGAACTCCGGCGACAAGACCGTCGCCCCGGACAACGGCCTGAACGGCTGGAACATGGGCTGGGCCGACTGGAAGGCCGGCAGCGCCGTCTGATCCACCCGCAGCCGGGCTGCCCCGTCCGGCCCGCGACCGGCTTGCCCGGTCACGGGCCGGACGGCAGCGGCGAGCAGCCGCCCGGCGAGCTGTGAGCCGCGCCCGGCCTCAGCGCTTGGCGTAGTCCGCGAACCCCTGCCAGTCGACGACGACGCACTGCTCGTCGCCGAGGATCCAGGCGTCGTGTCCGGGCGGGCAGATCATGTAGTCGCCGGGGCCGAACTCGGCCTCCTGGCCGTCGTCCATGACGATCTTCATCCGGCCGGAGATCACGTACCCCATGTGGGCCGCCTGGCAGCTGTCGGTCTTGGCGATCGGCTTCACGTGCTTGGACCACTGCCACCCCGGCTCGAACACGGCCCTGCCGACCGGGCCGGAATCCAGGTTGACCAGCCGCAGCTCGCCCTTGCCCTCCTCGAAGGGACGGACTTCCTCGGGATCGTCGAAGCTCTTGCGGACCAGACCGGACATGGCGCACCACTCCTCTCCACGAGGGGGCCCGGCCGCCGACGGGCGGCCGGGCGGCCCCTGCTGGCCCTTCCAGTCTGCGCCCCGAACGGGAGGGGGTCACAGCGGGAAGGGCACACGCGGAGTCGTCGACGCCCGGTCAGCCCCGGGTGCGGGCCACGCCGATCGGGCAGGAGGCGCCGGTGCCGCCGAGGCCGCAGTAGCCGTTGGGGTTCTTGGCCTCCGACAGGTACTGCTGGTGGTACGGCTCGGCCGGGAAGAACGGACCGGCCGGGGCGATCTCCGTGGTGATCGGCCCGTAGCCGAGCGCGGTGAGGGCCGGCTGGAAGGCCTCCCGGGAGGCCGCCGCGGCCTCGGCCTGGGCGGGGGAGTGGGTGTAGACCGCGGAGCGGTACTGGGTGCCCACGTCGTTGCCCTGGCGGTTGCCCTGGGTCGGGTCGTGCGCCTCCCAGAACGTCTTCAGCAGCCGCTCGTAGGAGACCACGGCCGGGTCGTACACCACCCGGACCGCCTCGGTGTGCCCGGTCAGACCGCTGCACACCTCGTCGTACGTCGGGTTGGGGGTGTAGCCGCCCTGGTAGCCGACCAGCGTCGTCCAGACGCCGGGCAGGCGCCAGAACGTGCGCTCGGCGCCCCAGAAGCAGCCCAGCCCGAAGTCGGCCACCTCCAGGCCCTCCGGGTACGGACCGGTCAGCGGGTGGCCGAGCACGGTGTGCGGGTCGCGCAGCTCGAAGGCCGCGGTCGGCCGACCGGGCAGCGCCTGGTCGGCGGGGACGAGCGAGGTCTTGTGGCGGTTGAACAACACGGCCTGCTCCAGCGGGTCGGGAAACGTGGCTCACTCTGCAACGCGAACGGCCGCCCCCGGATTCCGGGAGCGGTGCTTCCGGACGGCGGAGGCCCGCGGTGGCGATGGTTTCCGCCAGTGCTCCGGGTTCCGGCGAGCGCGTCGACGTGCGGCCATTAGGCTCGGAGTCATGACCGAGCACCAGCTTCCCCAGGGCTTCGAGACCCGCGCCATCCACGCGGGGCAGGAAGCAGACCCCCAGACCGGGGCCGTCGTCACGCCGATCTACCAGGTGTCCACCTACAAGCAGGACGGGGTGGGCGGCCTGCGGGGCGGCTACGAGTACAGCCGCAGCGCCAACCCGACCCGCACCGCGCTGGAGGAGTGCCTCGCGGCGCTGGAGGGCGGCGCCCGCGGCCTCGCCTTCGCCTCCGGCCTGGCGGCCGAGGACACCCTGCTGCGCACCATCCTCAAGCCGGGCGACCACATCGTGATCCCCAACGACGCCTACGGCGGCACCTTCCGGCTCTTCGCCAAGGTGCTGACCCGCTGGGGCGTCGAGTTCTCCGTGGCCAACACCCAGGACCTGGCCACCGTCCGCGACGCGATGCGTCCCAACACCCGCGCGGTGTGGGTGGAGACCCCGTCCAACCCGCTGCTGGGCATCACCGACCTGGCCGCGCTCGCCGAGATCGCGCACGGCGCCGGCGCGCTGCTGGTGGTCGACAACACCTTCGCCAGCCCGTACCTGCAGCAGCCGATCGCGCTCGGCGCGGACGCGGTCGTGCACTCCACCACCAAGTACATGGGCGGCCACTCGGACGTGGTCGGCGGTGCGCTGGTGCTGGCCGACGCGGCCCTCGGCGAGGAGGTCGCCTACCACCAGAACGCGATGGGCGCGGTCTCCGGCCCGTTCGACGCCTGGCTGGTGCTGCGCGGCATCAAGACGCTGGGCGTCCGGATGGACCGGCACAGCGCCAACGCGGAGAAGGTCGCCGAGCTGCTGGCGAGCCACCCCAAGGTCAGCCAGGTGCTCTACCCGGGCCTGCCCGAGCACCCCGGCCACGACATCGCCGCCAAGCAGATGAAGGCCTTCGGCGGCATGGTCTCGTTCCGCGTCGCGGGCGGCGAGGAGGCGGCCGTCGAGGTCTGCAACCGCGCGCAGCTGTTCACCCTCGGTGAGTCCCTCGGTGGCGTCGAGTCGCTGATCGAGCACCCGGGCCGGATGACCCACGCCTCGGTGGTGGGCTCGGCGCTGGAGGTGCCGTCCGACCTGGTGCGCGTCTCGGTCGGCATCGAGTCGATCGACGACCTGCTGGCCGACCTCAAGCAGGCGCTCGGCTGAGGCCCCCGGGGTTCACTGCCCCTGCTGGTCCGCCGTGTACGACTCCATCGCGTGGTTGAAGCGGGCCAGCAGGGCGCAGAACGCGTGCTGCTCCTCCGGCGGCCAGTCGGCCACCAGGCGGCGGGTCAACTCGGCCCGCCCGTCCCGGACTTCGTCGAGTCGGCCGGAGCCGCGGGAGGTCAGCGCGAGCCGTACGGCGCGGCGGTCGGCCGGGTCCTGCACCCGGCCGACCAGCCCGGCCGCGACCAGCGGGGCGACCTGGCGGGTCACCGTGGAGGAGTCCACGCCCAGCGATTCGGCCAGCGCCTTGACGTTGGCGGGGCCGTGCCGCTCCAGCCGGTCGAGCAGTAGGTAGGCGGCCCGGTCCAGCGCTCCGACCCCGCCGCTGGAGGTGCGGACCTGTTCCATGCGGCGTGCGAACACCGCGAGCTGGTACTGCAGTTGGGTGTGCACGGGGTCGGTGCGGTCGGTGGCCTGGGGCGAGGTCGTCGTCATCGCGGCTCACGATCGTCGTGCGGTGAGGGAGGCTCAGAACCAGCAGCGTACGCGGGCTCGGCGGGCCCGGGAACAGGCCCGGCGTCCCGGATTGCCGTCGTCCGGACCTCTAACCTTGGCAGCATGCACAACTGGCCGATCACCCTCGACGACGTCCGCGGCGCCCAGAAGATGCTCGTCGGGATCGCCCGGGTGACCCCGATGGAGGGCAGCCGGCACCTCTCCGGGCTGATCGGCGCGCCGGTCCACCTGAAGTGCGAGAACCTGCAGCGCACCGGCTCCTTCAAACTGCGCGGGGCGTACGTGCGGATCGCGGGACTCTCGCCGGTGCAGCGGGCCGGCGGGGTGGTGGCGGCGAGCGCCGGGAACCACGCCCAGGGGGTGGCGCTGGCGGCCGCGCTGCTGGGGGTGCAGTCGACGGTGTTCATGCCGGTCGCCGCGCCGCTGCCGAAGGTCGCGGCCACCCGCGAGTACGGCGCCGACGTGCGGCTGCACGGCGCCAACGTGGACGAGGCGCTGCGGGCCGCCCAGCGGTACTCGGAGGCGACCGGCGCGGTGTTCATCCACCCCTTCGACCACTGGGACGTGGTCACCGGCCAGGCGACCGTCGGGCTGGAGATCCTGGAGCAGTGCCCCGAGGTGCGCACCATCCTGGTCGGGGTGGGCGGCGGCGGGCTGCTGGCGGGGATCGCGGCGGCGGTCAAGCCGCTGCGGCCGGACGTCCGGGTGGTCGGGGTGCAGGCGGCCGGCGCCGCCGCGTACCCGCCCTCGATGGCGGCCGGGCGGCCGGTGTCGCTGGAGCACTTCGCCACCATGGCCGACGGGATCATGGTCGGGCGCCCGGGGGACATCCCCTTCGAGGTGGTCAACACGCTGGCGGACGGCATCCACACGGTCTCCGAGGACTCGCTGTCGCGGGCGCTGCTGCTCGGCCTGGAGCGGCTGAAGCTGGTGGTCGAGCCGGCCGGGGCGGCCCCGATCGCGGCGCTGCTGGAGCGGCCGTACTCCTTCGAGGGCCCGGTGGTGGCGGTGCTGTCCGGCGGCAACATCGACCCGCAGCTGATGCAGCGGGTGCTGCGGCACGGGCTGGCGGCGGCCGGGCGCTACCTGTCGCTGCGGGTGCGGCTGGCGGACAAGCCGGGCTCGCTGGCGGACCTGCTGGGCGTGCTGACCAGGCTGGACGCCAATGTGCTGGACGTGGCGCACGTGCGGATCGACCCGCGGCTGGGGTTGGCGGAGGTCGAGGTGGACATGCACCTGGAGACCAAGGGGCCGGAGCACTGCGCGGCGGTGGTCGGCGAGCTGCGGGACTCGGGGTACGTCGTCTCCGACTAGCTAGCCGGCGGGCGTTCCGGCGGGGCGGGTGGGGCGGGAGCGTCCATCGGGCTCCCAGTTGCCGGTGGTTCGGGCCCCGATTGCCGGTCGTTGCTGCGGTGTGCCGCGGCTCCTCCCTGGAACGATGGCGGAGCCGTATCCCTTGACGCGATATATCGCGTACTGGGAGACTCGCGATACATCGTGTTCGAGTCCCGCATGTCGAAAATCGAGTCGACCGCGTGCCCGAAAGCGGGGCAGAGTGGGACAGATCGCCCCATACGTCCGAGGAGATGAGGCAGGCCATGGCGCCAGCCATCCAAGCCGAGAACCTGGTGAAGACCTTCGGCGACGTACGAGCCCTGGACGGCGTCAGCCTCGACGTCCCCGAGGGCACGGTGCTCGGGCTGCTCGGCCCGAACGGCGCCGGGAAGACCACCACCGTGCGGGTCCTCACCACCCTGCTCCGCCCCGACTCCGGCCGCGCGGTGGTCGCCGGGGTCGACGTGCTCAAGAACCCCAACCGGGTGCGCAGTCTGATCGGCCTGTCCGGTCAGTACGCGGCGGTCGACGAGTACCTGACCGGCTTCGAGAACCTCACCATGGTCGGCGAGCTCTACCAGATGAGCGTCCGCGACGCGAAGGCCCGGGCGCTGGAGCTGCTGGAGTGGTTCAACCTGACCGACGCCAAGGACCGCACCGCCAAGACCTACTCCGGCGGTATGCGCCGCCGCCTGGACCTCGCCGCCGCGCTGGTCGTCCGCCCGCCGGTGATGTTCCTGGACGAGCCGACCACCGGTCTCGACCCGCGCAACCGGCTCGCGCTCTGGGAGGTCATCGAGACCCTGGTCGAGCAGGGCACCACGCTGCTGCTCACCACCCAGTACCTGGAGGAGGCGGACCGGCTCGCCCACGACATCGCGGTGGTCGACCGCGGCCGGGTGATCGCCCGGGGCACCGCCGACCAGCTCAAGGCCCAGATCGGCGGCGAGCGGATCGAGGTCGTGGTGCACGAGCCCGGGGTCGTCGCCGACGCGGTCGCGGCGCTGTCCGGCTACGCGCTCAGCGAGCCGACGGTGGAGCGGAACACCCGCCGGATCACCCTGCCGATCAGCGGCGGTGCCCGGGTGCTCGCCGACGCCATCCGCGAACTGGACGCCCGCGGGATCGAGATCGACGACATCGGGCTGCGCCGCCCGACCCTGGACGACGTCTTCCTCACCCTGACCGGCCACGTCGCCGAGCAGGAGGCCGAGGAGGGCGGCGCCGACCCCAAGGCGCGCGGCCGCGGCGGCCGGAGCAGGGGCAGAACCGCCGACGCGGCCGACAGCGGGGACCGGGGACCGGACAAGCAGGCCGTCGCGGCCGGGAAGGAGCACTGAGATGAGCACCGCCACCGAGCACGCCATCGGCGCGGCCGTGCCCAGACAGCGCCGGGGGCTGTCCGCCACCCTGCACGACTCCTGGGTGGTCGCCAAGCGCAACCTGCGCCGGATGACCCGCATCCCGGAGATCGTCGTCTTCGGCCTGATGCAGCCGGTGATGTTCGTCCTGCTGTTCTCGTACGTCATGGGCGGGGCGATCAAGATCCCCGGGACGGATTCCAGCTCCCACACGTACATCCAGTTCCTGATGGCCGGCATCTTCGCCCAGACCGTCACCTTCGCCACCGCCGGCGCCTCGGCCGGCATCGCGGAGGACATGACCAAGGGCCTGGTGGACCGCTTCCGCTCGCTGCCGATGGCCCGCTCGGCGGTGCTGGTCGGCCGCACGCTGGCGGATCTCGTCCAGACCGGCTTCATCGTGATCGTGCTGGGCCTGGTGGCGCTGCTGGTCGGCTGGCGGATCCACGACGGCGTGCTCAACGCGCTCGCCGCCTTCGGCCTGCTGCTCCTGTTCGGCTACGCCTTCTCGTGGATCGGCGCGCTGATCGGCCTGTCGGTGCGCAGCCCCGAGGCGGCCACCTCGGCCGGGCTGATCTGGCTGTTCCCGCTGACCTTCGTGTCCAACGCCTTCGTGCCGGTCAGCTCGATGCCGGACTGGCTGCAGCAGATCGCGTACTGGAACCCGTTCAGCGCCACCGTGCAGGCCTGCCGGGAGCTGTTCGGCAACCAGGTCGGGCCGGTGGACGGCGCCTGGCCGATGCAGCACGCCGCCCTGGTGTCGGTGATGTGGTCGGTCCTGATCACGGCGGTGTTCTCGTGGCTGTCGGTGCGCAAGTACCGCTCGGCCACCGCCTGAGCGGGCGCGCCGGGCCCCGGGTGCCGCCCGGCACACGGAAAGGGCGGCCGTGGAGTCCCCGACTCCACGGCCGCCCTCGCGCTGTCGCGGGCCGGATCAGCCGGCGTGCGGCACGACCTTGACGATCTTCACCATGGCCGGCTTGCCGTTCGGCAGCTCGTAGGTGGCCTCGTCGCCGATCTGCTTGCCGTCGATCGCGCGCCCCAGCGGCGACTGCGGCGAGTAGACGTCCAGGTTGTCGGAGCCGGCCACCTCGCGGGAGGCGAGCAGGAACTCCATGAGGTCGTCCTCGTCGCCGTCGAAGGCGACCGTGACGACCATGCCCGGGGCCACCACGCCCGAGTCGGCCGGGGCCTCGCCGACCTTGGCACGCTCCAGGAGCTGGGTCAGCTGGCGGATGCGCAGCTCGTACTTGCCCTGCTCCTCCTTCGCCGCGTGGTAACCGGCGTTCTCCTTGAGGTCGCCCTCCTCGCGCGCCGCCTCGATCTTCTGGGCGATCTCGATGCGCCAGGGCCCGGTCAGATGATCCAGCTCGGCCTTGAGCTGGTCGTAGCCGGCCTGAGTGAGCCAGGTCACGTTCTCGCTGGTCTGGGTCACGGGTGCTCCTCGTAGGTGCTGGGGCTGTGCTGAGGGTGTGAGTCGTCAGCCGGGGTTGGTGGTGATATCGGTCTCAACTACAAAGCAACGCCCGCTCCCGTACCATCCGGTGCGGAAGGGGCGAAACCACGAGCCTAACAAGTCCTGCCGACAAGCGGGAGAGGCGTTGGCGCGGCATTGACGGTGGCGTTACGCCGCGGTGTACAGGACGGAGAGCGGGACCTTTTACGGATGCCCGCTCCCCGGATCGAATATGCGCCCTACTTGGCGGGCGTGCAGCCCAGCAGTTCGGCGGTGGTGCCGCGGGCCGTGGTGCGCAGGGTGACCACCGCGTCGTAGCTGTCGCCGGCCGCCGGGACCGGGAAGTCGGCCACCCCGACCACCCCGTGGTCGTCGCCCTGGGAGCGGACCGTGCAGGTGCCGGCCTGGCCCTCGCTCTTGCGCACGGTGAGGTGCAGCTGGACCTCGGAGTCGGAGACCACCTGGAAGGTCGGCACCGAGCCGTTGATCTTCGTCTCGCGCAGCAGGTAGGAGCCGCCCAGCCAGGCGATCAGACCCAGGCCCAGCACGCCGCAGACCGCGCCGACCACCTTCAGGCGGCGGTCCGCCTCGCGGTCGCCGCCGCGTCCGTAGCGCCCCTCGGGCAGCCGGGCGGCGGTGGTCTCTGCAGTCATCGGACCCTGTCCTCTCCTGGGGGAGGGGCCGCGCGGGTGGTGCGGGGGAATGCGACGCTCCTCCAGTCCGTCACTATAGGAGGGGCTCGCCCGCGGCCGGTCCGGCGGGGGCAGGGCTCGGCCGTGTCGGCGACTTCCGCGGCCGGCCCCGCGGCGACGCGGTCCCGGAGTGAGCGGTTCGTACGGTGGGCAGACCCGGACTTCGCGGAACGCCCGATGATGTGGAAGGAACGCAAGGCGTTGACTGAGCAGTTGCGACTGATGGCGGTGCACGCCCACCCGGACGACGAGTCCAGCAAGGGCGCGGCCACCATGGCCATGTACGTCGAGCAGGGTGTGGACGTACTCGTGGCCACCTGCACGGGGGGCGAGCGCGGGTCGGTTCTCAACCCCAAGCTCCAGGGGGACCCGTACATCGAGGAGAACATCCACGAGGTGCGGCGCAAGGAGATGGACGAGGCGCGGGCGATCCTCGGCGTCAAGCAGGCCTGGCTGGGCTTCGTGGACTCCGGCCTGCCCGAGGGGGACCCGCTGCCCCCGCTGCCCGAGGGCTGCTTCGCCCTGCAGGACGTCAAGGAGGCGGCCGAGCCGCTGGTCCGGCTGATCCGCGAGTTCAAGCCGCAGGTCATCACGACCTACGACGAGAACGGCGGGTACCCGCACCCGGACCACATCATGACCCACAAGATCACCATGCTGGCCTTCGACGCCGCGGGCGACCCGGACGCCTACCCCGAGGCCGGCGAGCCCTGGCAGCCGCTGAAGGTCTACTACAACCACGGCTTCCCGATGGGCCGCATCCGCGCCCTGCACCAGTACCTCACCGAGCACGGCCACGACTCGCCGTACGGCGAGTGGATCGCGGGCTGGGAGAAGAGCGGCCGCAAGGAGCGCGAGATCACCACGCGGGTCCGCTGCGACGACTGGTTCGAGACCCGTGACCGGGCGCTGATCGCGCACGCCACCCAGATCGACCCGGACGGCCCGTGGTTCCGCGTCCCGCTGGAGGTCCAGCGCGAGGTCTGGCCCACCGAGGACTACGAGCTCGCCCGTACCCTGGTCGACGTGGACCTGCCGGAGGACGACCTGTTCGCCGGCCTGCGCACCCCCACCCTGGCGGCCGAGGCCGCCGACACGCGCGACTGAAGCACCCCCCGATGGCCCGGCTCCCCGTGAGCCGGGCCACCATAGAGATATGAGCGCCCCCGTGAACCTCCTCCACCTCGCCGCTGACCTCGCCGTCGACGACGCCAAGGTCACCCCCGGCCTCCTCGGCTTCGTCGTCTTCGCCGCCCTCGGCGTGGCGACCTGGTTCCTGGCCAAGTCCATGAACCGCCAGTTCAAGAAGGTCGACTTCGCGGAGGAGCCGGAGGCTCCGAAGGAGTGAGTCCCCGGCCCCCGCCGGCCGCCGATGCGGAAGGATGGGGGCATGCCGAACCGTCTCGCGGACGCGACCTCGCCGTACCTGCAGCAGCATGCCGAGAACCCGGTCGACTGGTGGGAGTGGTCCCCCGGGGCCTTCGAGGAGGCGGCGCGGCGCGGGGTGCCGGTCCTGCTGTCGGTCGGGTACGCCGCCTGTCACTGGTGCCACGTGATGGCGCACGAGAGCTTCGAGGACGCCGGGCTCGCCGGGTACCTGAACGAGCGGTTCGTCGCGGTCAAGGTGGACCGGGAGGAGCGCCCGGACGTCGACGCCGTCTACATGGAGGCGGTGCAGGCCGCGACCGGGCAGGGCGGCTGGCCGATGACGGTCTTCCTCACGCCCGACAAGGAGCCGTTCTACTTCGGCACCTACTTCCCGCCGGAGCCCCGGCACGGGATGCCCTCGTTCCGGCAGGTGCTGGAGGGCGTGGACGCCGCCTGGCGGGACCGGCGGCAGGAGGTCGGCGAGGTCGCCGGACGGATCCGGGCCGACCTGGCCCAGCGGGCCGCCGTCTACTCGGCCGGCGCCCACAACCCGCCCGGCGAGGCGGACCTGCACCAGGCACTGGTGACCCTCAGCCGGGAGTTCGACCAGGCGCGCGGCGGCTTCGGCGGCGCCCCCAAGTTCCCGCCGGCCATGGTCGTCGAGTTCCTGCTGCGCCACCACGCGCGCACCGGCTCGGAGGCGGCGCTGGAGATGGCCGTGCGCACCGGCGAGGCGATGGCCCGCGGCGGAATCCACGACCAGCTCGGCGGCGGCTTCGCCCGGTACGCGGTGGACGCCGGCTGGGTGGTGCCGCACTTCGAGAAGATGCTCTACGACAACGCCCTGCTGCTGCGCGCCTACCTGCACCTGTGGCGGGCCACCGGCTCCGCGCTCGCGCGGCGGACCGCGCTGACCACGGCGGACTTCCTGCTGCGCGAACTCCGCACCCCCGAGGGCGCGTTCGCCTCCGCGCTGGACGCCGACAGCCTGGACGAGGAGACCGGGCAGTCCGCCGAGGGCGCCTACTACGTGTGGGAGCCCGGCCAGTTGGTCGACCTGCTCGGCCCCGCCGACGCGGCCACCGCCGCCCGGCTGTTCACCGTCACCGCCGACGGCACCTTCGAGCACGGCACCTCCGTCCTCCAACTCCTCGCCGAGCCCGAGGACTCCGCCGAGTACGAGGCGATCCGCGCCCGGATGCTCGAAGCGCGTTCGGCCCGGCCCGCACCGGCCCGGGACGACAAGGTGGTCGCCGCCTGGAACGGCCTCGCCGTCGCCGCGCTCGCCGAGACCGGCGCACTGCTGGAGCGGCCCGACCTGGTCGAGGCCGCCGAGCGCGCCGCCGACCTGCTGCTCGCCGTCCACCTCACCCCCGACGGCCGGCTGCTGCGCACCTCCCGGGACGGCCGGCCCGGCGCCAACGCGGGCGTGCTGGAGGACTACGCGGACACCGCCGAGGGCTTCCTCGCGCTGTACGCCGTCACCGGCGAGGCGGAGTGGCTGCAACTGGCCGGCGGTCTGCTCGACACCGTCCTCAAGCACTTCACCGACGAGGCCTCCGGCGCGCTCTACGACACCGCCGACGACGCCGAGGAACTGATCCGCCGCCCGCAGGACCCCACCGACAACGCCACCCCCTCCGGCTGGACGGCCGCCGCCGGCGCCCTGCTCACCTACGCCGCGTACACCGGATCCGACCGGCACCGCACGGCCGCCGAGCGCGCCCTCGGCGTGGTCGGCGCGCTCGCCGGCCGGGCGCCGCGGTTCATCGGCTGGGGCCTGGCGGTGGCGGAGGCGCTGCTGGACGGGCCGCGCGAGGTCGCGGTGGTCGGCCCGGCCGGGGACGGGGCCACGGCCGCGCTGCGGCGGGCGGCGCTGCTCGGGACGGCGCCGGGCGCGGTGGTCGCGGTGGGCGAGCCGGGGGAGACCGAGGTGCCGCTGCTGACGGACCGGCCGCTGGTCGGCGGGGCGCCCGCGGCGTACGTCTGCCGGCACTTCGCCTGCGACGCGCCGACCACCGATCCGGCGGTGCTGGCGGAGCGACTGGGCGCCACGGTCGACTAGCGGGGGCCGGCGGCCGTCCGGCAGGGGCCCGGATAATCGTTGGCAGGATCGGTCGGGTCGGGGCGAACATGGGCCATGACCTGGACCTTCAGCACCTCCCTCGATGACTTCCGGGCCCGGGCGGGTGCCGTCCTCGCGGCCAGCCCCGCCGAGAACACCGTCCTGCTCACCATCGCGCACCGGCTGGCCGAGTCCGGGCTGGACGTGTTCGGCGGCCCACCGGTCTTCGGCTGGTGGCGGGCCGAGGACGGCGGCCCGGTCGCGGGCGCCTTCCTGCAGACGCCGCCGTTCGACCTCAGACTCTCCGCCATGCCGGAGGCCGCGGCCGCCGAGCTGGCGGTCGAACTGGCCGCCGTGGGGAGCGGGTTCACGACAGTGAACGGGATCGCCGGGGGCGCCGGAGCGGCCCGCGCCTTCGCCGCGGCGTGGACGGCGGTCACCGGGACCGAGCAGTCCGTCCGGGTCGAGGAACGGCTCTACCGGCTCGGCCGGCTGACCGGTCCGCCGCGCCCGCCCGCGGGCCGGCACCGGCCGGCCGGGCCGGCCGACCGCGAGCTGGCGATCCGCTGGTACGAGGAGCTCGGGGCCGAGGCGGGGGTCCATCTGCCGGACGTGCCGCGGGCGGTGGACGACCGGACCGCGGCCGGCGGCCTCCACCTGTGGGAGGACGGCGGCGAGCCGGTCGCGCTGGCCGGCACCAGCCCGGTGCTCGCCGGGATGTCCCGCATCGGCCCGGTCTACACGCCCGTCGAGCACCGCGGCCGCGGCTACGGCAGCGCCGTCACGGCCGCCGCCTCGGCCCATGTGCTGGCCCTCGGGGCCGCCGAGGTGCTGCTGTACACGGACCTGGCGAACCCGACCAGCAACTCCGTCTACCAGCAGATCGGGTACCTGCCGGTGGAGGACTGCCTGGTCCTCGACTTCCGGGCGGCCTAGGGGAGTTGCCCGCCGATGCCCCGGCGGCCGCCGCCGCCCGTCACTCCCAGTCCCAGCGGATCCCCAGGATGCACGGCCGCAGCGCGGTAGCGAAGAGGTGGACGCAGCGGTGGCCGTCGAGGGTCAGCTCCTCGGTCTCGTACGGGGCCTCGCCCGGGGAGTGGAGGGCGAAGCGGTGGCAGCGCACGGGCAGGGCGGCGGGGTGGAAGGTGACCTGCAGGACGTACTGGCCGGCGCCGGAGTTGAAGCCGCGGACGTACTCGCAGCTCGGCTCCGGGGAGGGCGCGTCGTCGAAGCCGTAGCCGAGCAGGTGGGTGTCGCCGGCCCGTAACCGGCGGTCGAGGAGCAGTTCGGCGGCGAGCAGGTGGTGGGTCCGGTCGCGGCGGACGCGGCCGGGGCGGCAGTTCTCCTCGGCCCGGACGCCGACGCGGGTGATGTCGCTGCCCGGGTCCCCCTGGTAGATCGCGAGGTAGCGGTCGATGCCGTCGCGGTGGGCGCGCAGCGCGTGCTGGGAGTCGCGGCGCGCGAGTTGGCGGTCGGGGCCGACCCGGATGCGCTCGATGTGGGTGACGGTGTGCAGGCCGGTGTCGCGCGGCCCGGCGAGGGTGCTGAGCAGGTCGTCGACGGCGGTGGCGGGGGAGATGAGGTCGCGGTAGGGCCGTACGGGCGGGCCGGCGGGCGCGGTTCCGGCGGCGCGGCGGGGGCCGAGCAGCCGGGTGAGGGAGTGCTCGGGCAGGTCGAGGACGTCCTCCAGGGCGGCGACGGCGCGCAGCGACTCCGGGCGTTCGGGCCGACGGCGGCCCTGCTGCCAGTAACTGAGGCTGGTGACACCGATGTTCACGCCGCGCAGCGCGAGGCGGCGGCGGATCCGGTGCAGCGCGAGGCCCCGGGCGGCGATGGCGGTGCGCAGGGCGAGGTGGAACGGGCCGGTGCGCAGGGCGGCGGCGAGATCGGCTGGGTCGCTCCGGTGGATGACGGCCTCCTGAGGTGCGGACGGACCGGCTTTTGACCGTGAATATTCACATCGGTACGGCGGTTTGTCACCGGTCCGGGCCTGCTGCGCGGGGGTTTCCCCGGCGGCGTTCACACCCGCGCCCGGCCGTTCACACCCCGGCCCGGGCGCCTCCCGGGGCCGTTGACCCGCCTGTGGCCAGGCGCGATGCTCGGGGCGCGATCCGGACCGCGCCCCCACACAGCACCTCGCTCCACTCGCGCAAGGAGGCATCCCCCCATGCCAGTTCCACGGATACGGCTGCGCCGTGCCGTCTCGCTGATCGCCCTCGGCGTGCTGGGCCCGGCGTTCACCGCCGCGGTCGCCGCCCCCGCGATCGCCGCGCCCGCGACCACCGCCCCCACGGTCGTCGCCCCCACTGCGGTCGCCCCCACGGCCGTCGCTCCCGGGCAGGACCGGGCCCCGCACCAGGTCCGCCGGGCCGCCGCGCCGGGCAGTACGGCCGACCAGGCCGGCACGTTCAAGAAGCTCAACATCACCATGCAGCAGCAACAGCAGACCAACTGGTGCTGGGCGGCGAGCGGGAACACCATCGCCACCTGGTTCGGCTACGACTACAGCCAGAACCAGTTCTGCAACGCCGCGTTCGGCCGGGCGACCGGCTCCGCCTGCCCCAACAGCCAGGCCACGCTGGGCGACGTGCAGAACGGGCTGGACCGGGTGGGCATCAACCCGGGCTCGTACGTCACCGGCTACCTGCGCTACAGCACCGTGCAGGCCGAGGTGGACGCCGACCGGCCGGTCGAGACCCGCATCCAGTGGAGCTCGGGCGGCGGTCACATGCACGTCCTCTACGGCTACGACACCGGGAACAACTGGGTCTACTGGGGCGACCCGTGGCCGTCCGACTACCGCTACAACTGGGCGGACTACTGGTACTACGTGAACAACGGCACGTTCTCGTGGACCCACTCCCTGTACCGGATCGGCGCGTGAGGGCGGCCATGACCGAGAACCGTGACCTCCGTCGGGCCGCCGCGGGCGCCCTGCTCACCGCCGTCCTCGTGGCGGCGTTCGCCCCGGCCGCGCACGCCGCAGCCCCCGAACCGGCGGCCGAGGCCCCCGCGCCGGTGCCCGCCGCAGAGCTGGCCCAGGCCCGCGGTGCGGTCCAGGACCCGGCCGTCCTCGACCGGGTCGGCCACTTCTTCGCCCGCCAGGGCGTCCCGCCGACCCGGCAGCTGACCATCGGTGCCGCCGAGGAGGCGCGGGCGGCGAGCGCGTCCGCGCCGCGGCTGGCCGGCGACACCGTGCCGGTGTACGTCCTGGACGCCGGCTTCGTGGCCGGCACCCCGGGCGCGCCGGTGGCGAAGGCCGAGTTCACCGCCAGCAAGGTGGTCGCCGCGGACGGGCAGACCGCTTCGGTCTGGACGGTCCGGCAGGGCGAGTCCTGGCGGGTGGTGAACATCGCCTCGGGCGGTGACGAGAGCGACTACGCGGCGAAGGCGGCGGGCAGCGGCGGTGGAACCGCCTTCCGCGAGCCGCAGGTCGACGCCTGGTACGTGCTGCGCGACGGCCGGGTGCTGCCGCTGGACGACGAGGCCCGGCGTTCGGTGGGCGCGGACGGGGTGACGCTGACCGCGTACCAGCAGTTGGTGCACCGGCGGTACGGCGACAAGCTGCCCGGCTCGGCGTACGACCGGGCGGGCCGGGGCGGCGGCTACCCGGCGGATGCCGCCGAGCAGCCCGTGGCCGCGCCGGAGCCGGCGGCGGCCGGTGGTTCGATGCCGGCGGCCGTGACGGCGGCCGCGGCCCTGGGCGCCACCGCGCTGGTGGGCGCGGGCGCCGTCCTGCGGCGGAGGACGGGCGTCCGCCGCGGGTGAGGGGGAGCGGGGCCCGGGCCGAGCGGACCGGGCCCCGCTGCCTGTCCCCTCTTTCTTGTCCTGCTGCGCCTCCCGGCGCGGCGGGACGGCGGACGGCCGGGCTCACACCCCGGCGAAGCCGCTCTCCAGCAGGGCGAAGGTGTGGTCGATCAAGTCCGCGATGTCCTCCCGGCCGTCGGCCGCGGCCCACTGCAGGAGGGCTTCGGTGGTGGCGGCCGCGATGGCGGCGGCGGTGACGCGCATCTCGTACGTGGGCTCCTCGACGCCGGCCCGCCGGGTGAGCGCGGTGAGGAACAGCCGCTGCGGGTTGCTGCTGCTGCGCGCCACACCGGCGCGCAGCGCGGAGACCTCGGTGACCAGCCGCATCCGGGTGTACAGCTCCTCGCGATCGTGCCGGAGGAGCTGGCGGAGCAGGCTGCGGATGGCCTCCCGGCAGGAGGTGAGGAAGGGCTCGTCGGCGGGCCGCGCCAGCAGGGCGGCGATCATCGCCGGGTCGTACTCGTCGGAGAGGACCAGGTCCTCCTTGGTGGCGAAGTACCGGAAGAAGGTGGACGGCGAGACTTCGGCGGCGGCGGCGATCTGCTCCACCGTGGTGTTCTCGTAGCCCTGCTCGGCGATCAGCCGGTACGCCTCGCGGCGGATGGTCTGACGGGTCTTGAGCTTCTTGCGCTCGCGCAGCGACAGCGGCGCCTCCAGCATCGCCTGGACCGGGTCGGTCGGGGCGTCCGGGAGGGCCGCGGTCGGCTGCTGGGGAGTCATGTGTCCGATTATCCGTGATCTCCGGTGACGGCAGGGGCGTCCGCGCGGCCGGAGTCGCCGGAACCGGGGGTCGGGGCCGGGTCGCCGCCGGGCATCCGCGCCGCGACCAGCACCGCCGAGGCCACCGCGACCAGCCCGGCGACCAGCAGCACCACCCCCATCCCGTGCACGTACGCCGCGTGCGCGGAGGCACTGAGCGCCGGACCGCCGCCGGCGCGGGCGACGGCGTCGGCGGCGACCACCGACTCCCCGGCCCGGTGCGCCGCCGCGGCCGACAGCCCGCCGGTGTCCAGCGCGCCCCGGTACGCCCCGGACAGCAGGCTGCCGAGGACGGCGATGCCGAGCGCGCCGCCGACCTGGCGCAGTGTCTGCAGCAGTCCGGAGCCGACTCCGGCCCGCGCCGCCGGCAGCGTGACCAGGGCGGACGCCTGGGCGGTGATCAGCGACAGGCCCATGCCGATCCCGAGCACGCTGAGCCAGATCGCGGCCCGCCCGTAGCCGTCCGCGGTGCCGGTGCGGCTGCCGAAGAGCAGGGCGGCGGCGAGCAGCGCCAGGCCGAGGGCGATCACCGTACGGGCGCCGAGGCGGTCGACCAGCGGGTCGGTGAGCTTGGCGGCCACGATCAGCCCGAGCATCATCGGCATCAGCCGCAGCCCGCTGCCGAGGGCATCGGTGCCGAGCACGCTCTGGAAGTAGAGGGGCAGCACGAAGAAGGCGCCGAACAGGACGAACGAGATCAGGGTGGCCGCGACGGAGGACCAGCGGAAGGTGCGGTCGGCGAGCAGGGAGAGGTCGAGCATCGGCTCGCGCTGCCGCCGGCTGCGCAGCACCAGGGCGGCGAGTGCGAGCAAGGAGCCGGTCAGCGTGCCGGTCACCAGCGGGTCGGTCCAGCCGCGTTCGGTGCCCTCGATGATGCCGTAGGTGAGCGCGGCCAGGCCGCCGGCGGCGAGCACGGTGGCGAGCAGGTCGATCCGGGGCGCCGCGGGGTTGCGGCTCTCGGGCAGCAGCAGGACGCAGGCGACGACGCCGACCGCGGTCAGCGGGACGTTGACGGCGAAGACCGACCCCCACCAGAAGTGCTGCAGCAGGAAGCCGCCGATCAGCGGTCCGAGCGGGGCGCCGGCGGAGAGTGCGGCGGCCAGGATCGCGGTGGCCCGGCGCTGTTCGGCGGGCGGGAAGAGGCCGGGGATCACCGCCATGGACATCGGCATGACCAGGGCGCCGGCCAGGCCCATCCCGGCGCGGGCGGCGATCAGGGTGGCCGGGGAGTCGGTGAGCATCCCGACGGCGGAGGCGAGGCCGAACAGCGCCAGGCCGACGGTGAGCGTGCGGCGGCGGCCGAAGCGGTCGCCGAACAGCCCGGCCGGGAGCATCGCGGCGGCGAAGACCACGGTGTAGGCGTCGACGATCCACTGCTGCTGACCGGTGGTGGCCTGCAGCTGTGAGGCGAGCGTGGGCAGGGCGACGTTCAGGATCGTCATGTCGAAGCTGATCACCAGGACGCTCAGGGCGACGGCGACCAGGGCGAGCCACCGACGCGGGTCGGCGGTGGCGACGGCCGGGGCGGTGGTGGTGGGAGTGGGCGGGGCGGCGGGCACGGCGACCTCCGGGAACCTCTTCTGGAAGTTTCTCTCAAATGAAAGTAACTCTCAAAAGATGGTCACCGTCAACATGGTGGTGTTGTCATAGGCTCATCACGCTGCGTGATGTGTCCTGGAAGTGCTGCTTCCGCACAAGGAATTGACGCAACGTTGATCTGTCGTTCGCCGCCCGAGGGCAGTGGGGAGTGACTGTCGGTAGATACCATGTGGCAATCGGTCAGTGCTGGCCGACGCGTGCCGAGAGCGGAGAAGGGGTGGGGCGGCAGGAGCCGACCACAAGCCCGGCACCGGGGAAAGGGGAGCCGAAGTGGCCGACACGGATGACAAGCAGGCGAGTGCCCAGGTGTGGGGCGCGGCGGCGGTGGTGGCTTCCGCGCTGGCCGTGGTCACGGCCTATCTGATCAACGGCGCCCTGCTGGTCCTCGCGGTCGCCGGGGTCGAGACCCTGCTGCTCATGGTCTACGTCGGCCGCCGCTGGCGCGCCCTGCACAGCCGTCCGTCCCCGGCCGGGCACCGTCCGCGCCGCGGGAGCCCGGACGCCGCGCACTGCGAGCGCTGCCGCCGGGCCCGGGAGGCGCTGGACGCCCGGCAGGCCCGCACCCGCACCCGCGCAGTGCGCCCGGAGCCGTCCGCGCCGTCGGCGCCCCGCTCCTCCGCGGGGCGCCCGGCCGACCGGGAGCAGCACGAGCGCGACGAGCGCCGGGCCGGCCAGGAGCAGCACGAGCACCCGGACCACCACGAACACCCGGAGCAGCACGAGGGCCAGGCACACCACGAGGACCGGGCACACCGCGAGCACCCGGAGCCGGCCGCGCAGCCGGAGCCCGGCGCCGCCGACCACCTGCCGTACCTGCGCCGCCCGCAGGCCCGGGCGCCGTACGAGCGGCCCTGGACGGCCGAACGGGCGGCCGCCCGGTCCGTGGACCGTTCGACCGCCCGTCGTGGTGCGCCGGGTTCAGCGGGCCGCGCTGTACGCCACCAGTGAGACGCCGACGTACTGCACGATGAACGCGCCGAGGGTGAAGGCGTGGAACACCTCGTGGAAGCCGAACCAGCGCGGTGAGGGGTTGGGCCGCTTGAGCCCGTACACCACGCCGCCGATGCTGTAGAGCACCCCGCCGACGATCATCAGCACCAGGACGGCGACTCCGCCGGTGCGCAGGAAGTCCGGCAGGAAGAACGCGGCGGCCCAGCCCAGTGCGAGGTACACCGGTGTGTACAGCCAGCGCGGCGCGCCGACCCAGAACACCCGGAAGGCGATCCCGGCGAGCGCGCCGCCCCAGACCGCCCAGAGCAGCAGCTGCTGGTTCGCGCCCTTGAGCAACAGGATCGTGAACGGCGTGTAGGTGCCCGCGATGATCAGGAAGATGTTCGCGTGGTCCAGCCGGCGGAGCACCGCGTCGCCGCGCGGGCCCCAGTCGAAGCGGTGGTACACCGCGCTGACCCCGAACAGCAGCCAGGCGCTGACCGAGTAGATCGCGCACGCGATCTTGGCGGGCGTGGAGTCGGCCAGGCAGATCAGCACGATCCCGGCGGCCACCGTGGCGGGGAACATCGCGGCGTGCAGCCAGCCGCGCCACTTCGGCTTGCTCTCCCCGTTCTCGACGGGGCCCTCCGCGAGGCTCTCAGCGAGCGCAGCAGCAGTCATGCGCAGCATGCTACCGGCTACCTACGGATCCGTAGGTTACTGGCGCGTAGGAAGTGGCGATCGTCACTCTTAGACGTTTTGGAGTATTTGGAGTGTGGCCTCGCCCACTCCGTCCGGGACGTGAGCGACCTGTTACCCGCGAGTAATCATACTTACTGTAGTAAAAGATGCGTCAATTTCGACGCCACGGGGCGTTCAGGCCTTGAGCCCGGAGCTACGCTGCAAGCACCCTCAGACCCCCGCAACGCCGTCTCTTCGCCGAGATGGCGTGAAACGGAGCGATCGTGTCGTACGAGATCTCTGCTCTCAGCGCATCCGCGCCCACCCGCCACAAGCAGCTGCTCGCTTGGGTGAGCGAGATCGCCGAGCTCACCCAGCCGGACCGCATCGAGTGGTGCGACGGCTCCGACGAGGAGTACCAGCGCCTCGCGGACCTGCTGGTGGCTCAGGGCACCTTCAAGAAGCTCGACGAGGACAAGCGCCCCAACTCCTACTACGCCGCCTCGGACCCGACGGACGTGGCGCGCGTGGAGGACCGCACCTACATCTGCTCCGAGCAGGAGAAGGACGCCGGACCGACCAACAACTGGAAGGCCCCCGCCGAGATGCGCGAGGTCTTCCAGGGCGAGCAGGGCCTCTTCCGCGGCGCGATGAAGGGCCGCACGATGTACGTCGTGCCCTTCTCGATGGGCCCGGTCGGCTCCCCGCTGGCCGCGTACGGCGTCGAGATCACCGACTCCGCCTACGTCGCCGTGTCGATGCGCGTGATGACCCGCATGGGCCGGGCCGTGCTGGACCAGCTGGGCGAGGACGGCGACTTCGTCAAGGCCGTGCACACCGTCGGCGCCCCGCTCGCGGAGGGCGAGGCGGACGTGGCGTGGCCGTGCAACAGCACCAAGTACATCTCGCACTTCCCGGAGACCAAGGAGATCTGGTCCTTCGGCTCGGGCTACGGCGGCAACGCCCTGCTCGGCAAGAAGTGCTACGCGCTGCGCATCGCCTCGACCATGGCCCGCGACGAGGGCTGGCTGGCCGAGCACATGCTCATCCTGAAGCTCACCCCGCCGAGCGGCGAGGCCAAGTACGTCGCGGCCGCCTTCCCCTCGGCCTGTGGCAAGACCAACCTGGCCATGCTCCAGCCGACCGTCCCGGGCTGGAAGGTCGAGACGATCGGCGACGACATCGCCTGGATGCGCTTCGGCGCCGACGGCCGCCTGTACGCCATCAACCCCGAGGCCGGCTTCTTCGGCGTCGCCCCCGGCACCGGCGTGGACACCAACGCCAACGCCATCGACACCCTCTGGGGCAACACCGTCTTCACCAACGTCGCCCTCACCGACGACGGCGACGTGTGGTGGGAGGGCCTCACCGAGGAGCCCCCGGCGCACCTGACCGACTGGCGCGGCAGCGACTGGACCCCCGAGTCCGGCACCCCGGCCGCCCACCCGAACGCCCGCTTCGCCGTCCCGGCCGCGCAGTGCCCGACCATCGCCCCGGAGTGGGAGGACCCGGCGGGCGTGCCGATCTCGGCGATCCTGTTCGGCGGCCGCCGCGCCACCGCCGTCCCGCTGGTGACCGAGTCCTTCGACTGGCAGCACGGCGTCTTCCTCGGCGCCAACATCGCCTCCGAGAAGACCGCCGCCGCCGAGGGCACCGTCGGCGAGCTGCGTCGCGACCCGTTCGCCATGCTGCCGTTCTGCGGCTACAACATGGGCGACTACTTCGCCCACTGGCTGAAGGTCGGCGCCCAGGCGGACGCCGGCAAGCTGCCGAAGATCTACTACGTCAACTGGTTCCGCAAGAACGCCGAGGGCAAGTTCGTCTGGCCCGGCTACGGCGAGAACAGCCGCGTGCTCAAGTGGATCGTCGAGCGGCTGGAGGGCACCGGCGAGGGCGTCGAGACCCCGATCGGCGTGCTGCCGACCGTCGAGGGCTTCGACCTCGGTGACCTGAAGCTGACCCAGGAGGACCTCGACCTGCTCTTCACCGTGGACGCCGACCTCTGGCGCCAGGAGGCCGCGCTCGTGCCGGCCCACCTGGAGACCTTCGGCGACCACACCCCGAAGGAGCTGTGGGACGAGTACCGGAGCCTCGTCGCGCGCCTCGGCTGAGCCTGAGCCTCAACCGAGCGAGAGGCGGTCGCGCGGCACGAACCGAGCGCCCCGCCGATGCGACAGGACGGCCGGAGTTCCGCCGGACGATCTTTCCCCGACCAAGGAGATCGTCCGGACCGGGACTCCGGCCGTAGTGTTTTTCCGCGCCCCGGGCACCGCCCGCCGCGGTGACCGTCGCGGTGACCGCCGCGGTGCCCGCAGCGCCCGGTGCCGGGTGCTGCGGGCGGGCGGTGTCAGAGGCGGGTGATCGCGGTGATCCAGGCCTGGTTGCCCTGGCAGACACCCGTCGTGGAGCTCTGCCACTGGCGGGCCGGGGCGCCGTTGTCGGTGCGCCAGTCGGCGATCTCCAGGAGGAAGGCGGAGTTGAGGTTGACCAGGCCGAGCTCGTTGCGCGAGCCGATGGAGCCGGCGTAGTTCCAGTGCTGGTTCCAGCCGCCGGTGCAGTCCCACTGGCGGGCCGGGGCGCCGTTGTCGCGGCTCCAGTCGGCGATCTCCAGGCACTTGCCGGAGTTGCGGTTCACCAGGCGGAAGCCGCCGCTGTCGGGCACGTAGTCCCAGCGCTGGTTGGCGCCGCCGGTGCAGTCCCACTGGCGGGCCGGGGCGCCGTTGTCGGTGCTCCAGTCGGCGATCTCCAGGCACTTGCCGGAGTTGGCGTTCACGACGGTGCTCGACGTCGGGATGCGGAAACCGCCGGTGGAGGCGGAGGCGGGCGTGGCCGGCAGGGCGGTGGTCAGCGCGATGGCGGCGACCGAGACGGCCGCGGCGACGCGGGCGCGGGTGAGCGGAATGCGGATGGTCAAGGCGGACCGGTCCCTTGCAGAGGAGTGGGGGCAGGGGAGCGGAGCCGTCCGGGCGGTGGAGCGCCGCGGTGTCCGCGTCGGCCCGAGCTGCGGCGCACTGCCGACCGGCTCGTCCCC
Source organism: Kitasatospora sp. NPDC101447 (assembly GCF_044767225.1). Lineage (NCBI taxonomy): Bacteria > Bacillati > Actinomycetota > Actinomycetes > Kitasatosporales > Streptomycetaceae > Kitasatospora > Kitasatospora sp. NPDC101447. The sequence goes on along the minus strand of NZ_JBIWNL010000054.1, from coordinate 2,457 downwards.
CCTACGGCCCGGAGAGGAACCCGGGCCGCCGACGCGCGGGAATCCTACGGCCCTGCCGGTGAACCTCGGTCAAAGGATTGGTCAAGGCTGGGTATAGCCGCCGAGGAAGTCGCCGATCCGGGTCACCGCGTCGGTGATCTCCTCCGCCCGCGGCAGCGTGACCAGCCGGAAGTGGTCCGGCTCGGGCCAGTTGAAGCCGGTGCCCTGGACCAGCAGGATGCGCTGGGAGCGCAGCAGGTCGAGGACCATCCGGGCGTCGTCCTTGATCTTGTGGACCTTCGGGTCCAGCCGCGGGAACGCGTACAGGGCGCCCTTGGGCTTGACGCAGCTGACCCCGGGGATCTGGTTCAGCAGCTCGTACGCGGCGTCGCGCGAAGCGAGCAGGCGCCCGCCGGGGAGCACCAGGTCGCGGATGGACTGCCGGCCGCCGAGCGCGGCGGCCACCGCGTGCTGGGCGGGCATGTTGGCGCACAACCGCATCGAGGCGAGCACGGTGAGGCCCTCGATGTAGCTGCGGGCCCGGGTCCGGTCGCCGGAGAGCACCATCCAGCCGGAGCGGAAGCCCGCGACGCGGTACGCCTTGGACAGGCCGTTGAAGGTGACGCAGAAGAGGTCCGGGGCCAGGGTGGCGAGCGGGACGTGCTCGGCGTCGTCGTAGAGGATCTTGTCGTAGATCTCGTCCGCGTAGACCACCAGGTCGTGCCGGCGGGCGATCTCGACGATGCCCTCCAGCACCTCGCGGGGGTAGACCGCGCCGGTCGGGTTGTTCGGGTTGATCACCACGATGGCCCTGGTCCGGTCGGTGACCTTGGCCTCGATGTCGGCGAGGTCCGGGTACCACTCGGACTGCTCGTCGCAGCGGTAGTGCACCGCGGTGCCGCCGGCCAGCGAGACCGAGGCGGTCCACAGCGGGTAGTCCGGCGCCGGGACGAGCACCTCGTCGCCGTCGTCCAGCAGGGCGGTCATGGCCAGCTGGATCAGCTCGGAGACGCCGTTGCCGAGGAAGACGTCGTCGACCGAGAGGCCGTGCAGCCCGCGGTCCTCGTAGTGCATGACCACCGCGCGGCGGGCGGAGAGCAGGCCCTTGGAGTCGCCGTACCCGTGCGCGTTCGAGAGGTTGCGCAGGATGTCCTGGAGGATCTCCGGGGGTGCCTCGAAGCCGAACGTGGCCGGGTTGCCGGTGTTGAGCTTGAGGATGCGGTGGCCCTGTTCCTCCAGCCGCATCGCCTCGTCGAGCACCGGGCCGCGGATGTCGTAGCAGACGTTGGCGAGCTTGCTGGACTGGATGACCTGCATGTCTGCCTACTTTAGGGGTACGGACGACCCCGGCGGTGGTCCTCCGGGAAGGTGCTCCGGAGGGCCCGGAGGGGCCTCCTTGGATCGGCAGGCGGGGGCAACGGCGGACCTTCCGAAGAGGGGGCGCACTGTCCGGAATGGTCCCGTATGCGAGGGGTGCGGGCGGGGTGCGGCGCGGAACGAGACGGACGGCACATCGGGCGCCGCGCCCGGGGGCGCGTCCGCCGGTCGTCGGACGCCGGACAGCGCCCGGCCCGGCGCGGGAGGATGTGGCCGGTTCGTCGATCGAGGAGGGGGTGCGCCGGTGGTGCCGGTCGTGGTCGCGGCGGTGCTGGTCGGTCTCCTGGCGGCTCCGCCGCTGCGCGGGCTGGTCGCCCGGTTCGCCGTGCCGGAGGGCGAGCCGTGGTGCGGGGCCTGCCCGTCGTGCGCGCGCGAGGTGCGCGTGCTGCCGCCGACCGGACGCTGCCCGGGCTGCCGGGAGCGGCTGGGCGCGGGCGCGTGGTCGGTCGAGACGGTCGCGGCGGCGGTGGCCGTCGCGGTGGCGTACGCGGCGGACGGGCCGGTGACCGCGGCGCTGGCCTGGGCCGCCGCGTTCGGGGTGGCACTCGGCTTCGTCGACGCCCGGGTGCGCCGGCTGCCGTACCGGCTGACCCTGCCGCTGCTCGGCGGGGTGGCCGCGCTGCTGGTGGTGGCGGCGCTGGCGGAGGGGAGGCCCGACGCCCTGCTGCGCTGCCTGCTGGTGGCGCTCGCGGTCGGCGCGGTGCTCGAACTGGCCGTCTGGGTCAGGGCGTTGGGGCCCGGGGACTCCCCGCTCGGGCTCGCCCTGGGCGGGTTGCTCGGCTGGTACGGCTGGTCGGTGGCGTTCGGCGGACTGTTCGCCGCGGCGATGCTGGCCGGCCTGTGGGCGGTGCTGCGGGCCGCCGCCGCCCTGGTCCGCCGGCGCCCGGTGCGCGGACTCGACGTCCCGGTGGGCCCGTTCCTGCTGCTCGGTGCGCTCACGGCGCTGCTGGCCCGGTAGCGCGGCGCCGGGCGTACCGCGGAACACGGCGGGGGGGGGGGGGGGGGCGCCGGGGGGGGGGGCCCCCCCCCCCCCGCGGGCCCGCCCCCCCCCCCCCCGCCCCCCCCCCCGGCGGGGGGGGGGGGGGGGGCGGGCCGGGGGCG
>NZ_JBIWNL010000053.1:0-55347 GCF_044767225.1 Kitasatospora sp. NPDC101447 | reverse complement strand
AACCACCTTGCCACTTTAATGGGGTGGAAATACGCGCGTATCGCCCACCCCTACCACCCAAACCCCTAAGGGGGGCCCGAACCGCCACCTCCGGGTGACGAGGGCCGCCCGGCACGGGGGAGCCACCCTAGGCTCGCCGCCGTGCATATGACGATCCTTCACATTTCGCAACCGGTGGACGGCGGGGTCGCCCGCGTCGTCACCGACCTGGTCCGGGGGCAGCGCGAGGCCGGCCACCGGGTGCTGGTCGCCTGTCCGCGCGGCGGGCGGCTGGCCGAGGAGGCCGCCGCGGTGGGCGCGCTGGTCCAGGACTGGCCCGCCGGGCGCTCGCCGGGCCCGGGCACCGCCGCCGAGGCCTGGCGGCTGCGCCGGATCGTCCGCGCGGCCGCGCCCGACGTGGTTCACCTGCACAGCGCCAAGGCCGGACTGGCCGGCCGGCTGGCGGTGCGCGGCGCCGTCCCGACCGTCTTCCAGCCGCACGCCTGGTCCTTCGCCGCCGTGGACGGCGCGCTGGCCGCCGCCACCCTGCGCTGGGAGCGCTTCGCCACCCGTTGGGCGCACCGGCTGCTGTGCGTCAGCGTCCAGGAGCGGGCCGACGGCGTGGCCGCCGGGGTGCACGCCGACTGGGCGGTGGTGCCCAACGGCGTGGACGTCCGGCACTACGCGCCCGCCGACCGCCGGGCCGCCCGGATCGCGCTCGGCCTGGACCTGGACGCCCCGCTGGCGGTCTGCGTGGGGCGGCTGTGCCGGCAGAAGGGCCAGGACGTGCTGCTGGCGGCCTGGCCGGAGGTGCTGCGCCGGGTGCCGCAGGCCCGGCTGGCGCTGGTCGGCGGCGGGCCGGAGGAGCAGCGGGTGGCGGAGCTGGTCCGGGAGACCGCCGAGCCCGCCCGGGTGCGGCTGGTGGGGGACGTGGCGGACCCGCGCCCGTGGCTGGCTGCGGCCGACCTGGTGGTGCTGCCCTCGCGCTGGGAGGGGATGGCGCTGGCCCCGCTGGAGGCGATGGCGGCCGCCCGTCCGGTGCTGCTGACCGACGTGCCGGGTGCGCGGGAGTGCCTGCCGGCGGCGGAGCGGGAGCACGCGGTGGTCCCGCCCGAGGACGTGCCGGCCCTCGCCACCCGAATGGCGGAAGCGCTGTCCGATTCGATCGAGTGCGAGCGACGCGGCGCGCGACTGCGCGAGCACGTCGTCGCGAGGCACGACGTGCGCACCGTGGTCGAACAGGTGGACGTCCTCTACCGCCATCTGCTGGGTGCCGGGCCGGTCGCCGGGCGCCGCCGGGCCCGTGTCCCAGAGCGGATCTGATCGTTTCACAAGCCGTGAATGCCCGCTGGTCCGGCGCCGGCGTATTCGCACCCTCAACCGGATAAGGGCGAGGCGTCAAATCCGAATTACCTATTAATGGGCGGCTGGAATGAAACGGCAAGTCAACTTCCAGCCCACCGCGCCAGGTTCGGTATTGTCGGATTTTGCCTGCTTCGTTCGGATTCCATGCGGGGAATTCACGGCTGAGCCCCTCGCGACCGAGTCCGGTGCGACCCGCCCCTCCGCGATCGGCCTCGCCGCGGGAGAGCCGAAAGCCACCGGCGGCAGCAGGTGCTGTCAGGACCGCGCCCACCAGGCCGGGACGGCCGCCCCGCGCAAACCGGTGCCGGGGCGCCGTCACCCCGGGCACACAGCAGGGGAGATCGTGCGCTGATGACCATTGACCATGACAGCGTGCCGCGATCCGGCGGGCCCCTGTCCGGCCCCCGCCGGCCGGGTACCGGACTGCTCGACCGCCCGGTGGGGGCGGCCCGCAGCCGGACGGTCCCGGCGCCGCACCGGCACCGCGGGACGGTCCGCAACCGGCTGGCCCTGCCGCTCGCCCTGGTCCAGGCCGACACCATCGCGCTGTGCTCCGCCGGCGGCATCGCCAACCGCGCCATCGACCCGGGCGCCCCGCTCGACCCCCTGCTCGGCGTGCCCGCCGTCCTGCCCCTGCTGATCCTGCTCAACCTGGTCGGCGGCCTCTACCGGGCCCGGCTCACCCTGTCCGTCCTGGACGAACTGCCCGCGCTGGCCGCCCGGGCGGTGGTCGCCACCGCCTTCGCCGTCACCCTGTCCGGCTGCCTGGGCGGCCGCTGGCCCGACTACGGCCCGGCCACCCCGGCCCGCCTCACCGTCCTGCTCGGCACCCAACTGCTGGTCGCCGCCATCGGCCGCGCCGTCCTCTACCACCTCGTCCGGCGGATCCGCCGCAGCCGCCCCAACCCGGTCCTGGTGCTCGGCGCCGGCGGGCTCGGCCGGCGGGTCGCCGCCGCCCTCCGCGAGCACGCCGAGTACGGGATGCGCCCGGTCGGCTTCCTCGACGCCGACCCGCCGCTGCTGGCCGGTGACACCGACCCGCCCGTCCTCGGCGGCCGCGAGGTGCTGGAGCGCGAGGTGCGCCGGCACCGGATCCAGCACGTGATCGCCACCGCCGGCGCCGCCGACGAGGCCGAGACCGCCGCCGCCCTGCGGGACGCCGCCCGGCTCGGCTGCCAGATCTGGCTGGTGCCCGCGCTGCGCGAGTTCGGCGCGCTGCCCACCGCCCCGATCGCCGGCGGCGACCACCTGTGGGGCTTCCCCTGCCTGCGGGTCGCCGGCCCGGCGATGCGCCGGCCCGGCTGGGCCGCCAAACGCGCCCTGGACATCACCGCCGCCGCGTTCGGCCTGCTGCTGCTCGCCCCCGTCCTCGCGCTCTGCGCCCTCGCCGTCCGCTTCGACACCGGCCCGGGCGTGCTGTTCCGCCAGCAGCGCACCGGGCTGGACGGCCGGGTCTTCACCGTCCTCAAGTTCCGCACCCTGCGCCCGAGCAACGAGCACGAGTCCGCGACCCGCTGGAACATCTCGCAGGACCACCGGATGGGCGCCGTCGGCCGGTTGCTGCGCAAGAGCTCGCTGGACGAGCTGCCGCAGCTGTGGAACGTGCTGCGCGGCGACATGAGCCTGGTCGGCCCGCGCCCCGAACGCCCGTACTTCGTGATGCGCTTCGGCCAGGCCTACCCCGAGTACGCCGACCGCCACCGCGTCCCGGTCGGCCTCACCGGCCTGGCCCAGGTCAACGGCCTGCGCGGGGACACCTCCATCGAGGACCGCGCCCGGTTCGACAACCGCTACATCGAGAGCTGGAGCCTCTGGCAGGACGTCAAGATCCTGTGCCGCACCGCGGCCCTGATGCTCCACCCGGACGGGAGCTGACCCCCGTGGCCCTGACCCTGCCCGCCGTCCCGCGTCCCGTCTTACGGAAGGCGCTGCCCGCACTCGCCGACCGGCCCAGCCTGCTCGCCGCGGCCACCGTCCTGCTGGTCTGCGTGCCGACCGGCGAGAAGGACGTCACCGCCGCCGTCCACATCACCGCCGCCGACCTCGCCTCGCTGGCCCTGGTCGCCCTCACCGCGGTGGACCTGCTGCGCGGACGGCTGCCCGCCGTCGACCGGAGCACCGGAGCGCTGTTCGCCGGGATCGTGGTCGCCGCCGCCGTCGCCACCGTGGGCTCGATCGACCCGGCCACCAGCGTCACCGGCTTCGTCCGGCTGGTCCAGGTCTTCGTGCTGGTGCCCGCCGCGGTGCTCTGCTCGCTGCGCGACCGCACCGACCAGCGACTGGTCCTCGGCTCCTTCGTCCTCGCGGCGCTGATCCAGGGCGTGGTCGGCGCGAAGCAGTACCTCACCCACACCGGCGCCTCCTACACCGGCCAGCCGATCCGGGCCGTCGGCACCTTCGGCGCGCTGGACGTCATGGCGATGTCCACGGTGGTCAGCTTCGGGCTGCTCGCCGCCCTCGCGCTGGCGCTGGGCGAGCGCCGGCCCGGCGGCGACGCCCGGCTGCGGCGGTCGATGTTCGCCGCCGCCGCCTTCCTCGCCTTCCCGCTCGCCGTCTCGTTCAGCCGCGGCAGCTGGATCGCCACCGGCGCCGCCGCCACCGTGCTGCTGCTGCGCGCCGACGCCCGGCTCGCCGTGCGCAGCGCCGTCCTCGGCCTGGCCGCCGCGGTCGTCCTGGTCGGCGGCCTCGGCCTCGGCGGCTCCGGCGTCACCAAGCGGCTCAGCTCGATCGGCTCCGTCTCCGCCGCGCCCGACCAGTCCGTCTCCGACCGCTACGACCTGTGGGCCACCGCCGGGCGGATCTGGCAGGACCACCCCGTCCACGGCGCCGGGCCCAAGGCCTTCCAGCAACTGCGCGACAGCCACGCCCCGTTGCGGCTGTCCTCCGGCAGCGACGCCGCCGACCCCACCATCGGCTTCCAGCGCGAACCGCTGCTCTCCCCGCACAACATGTACTTCCTGGCCCTCAGCGAGCAGGGCCTGATCGGCATCACCGCCTACGCCGCGCTCTTCCTCGGCCTCCTGCTCGGCTGCCTGCGCCGCTCCCGCGGCCTCGGCCTCGCGGCGCTCGCCCTGCTCACCTGGGTGCTGGTGGACTACCTGTACGCCGACATCGGCGGCACCACGACCGTGCTGACCTCCGTCGTCCTCGGCCTCGCCGCCCGCGCCGCGGCCCACCGCCCCCGGCCGGAGGGACACGCCGCCGACGGGGAGGCGGAACAGTGACCACCGACCGCCCGGCCGCCCTGGCCTCCACCCTCCCGGCCCCGCGCAGCGCGCCCGGCGAGCACCCGGCCGCCGTGCCCGGCCCGGCGCCCCGGGGCGGCTTCCTCGCCAGGGCCTTCGGGATCACCGCCCTGCTCAGCGCCGCCGGCTCCGGTCTCGGCCTGCTGCGCGACCTCCTGCTGGCCCGCTACTTCGGCGCCAACCAGGGCACCGACGCCTTCCTGGTCGCCTGGACCGTCCCCGAGACCGCCGCGCCGCTGCTGATCGAGGACGCCATGTCCTTCCTCATGGTGCCCGCCTTCGCCCTCGCCCTGGTGCTGCGCGAGGAGGACCCGGACGCCCCCGACCCGGTCCGCCAACTGGTCCGCGCCACCCTTCCCTGGCTGCTGCTCGCGCTCAGCGGCCTCGCCCTGGCCACCGCCGTCGGCGCCCCGCAGCTGGTCGCGCTGCTCGCCCCCGGCCTGCCCGACCCCGGCCTCGCCGTCACCTGCACCCGGATCACCGCGATCACCGTGCTGCCCTTCGGCATCGCCGGCTACCTGGCCGCCGCGCTGCGCGCCCACCACCGCTTCACCGCCCCGGCCGGCATCTACGTCGTCTACAACCTCGGCATCCTGGCCGTGCTGCTCGGCTTCCACGCCTCGCTCGGCGTGCGCTCCGCGGCCCTCGGCGTCGCGGCCGGCAGCCTGCTGATGGCCGGCCTGCTGGTCGGTCCGTTCCTGCGCCGGCTGCGCCAGGGGCAGTCCGGCGCCGGCCGCGCCCGCCGCCCGGGCAAGGCGCTGGTGCTGATGCCGCTCGCCCTGCTGCCGGTGGGCGCCTTCACCCTGACCCGGCAGTCGCAGGTGTTCGTCGAGCGCTACCTCGGCTCGGCGCTGCCGCCCGGCACCATCTCGCACCTCAACTACGCCGCCAAGGTCTCCCAACTCGCCATGACGGCGGGCATCCTGATCTGCACCGTCACCTTCCCGCTGGTCGCCCGGGCGCTCGCCGCCGGGGACCTCACCGCCGCCCGCGACCGGGTCGAGAAGGACCTCGGCCAGGCGGCGGCGGTCGTCCTGCTCGGCACCGCCTTCCTGATGGCCTGCGCCCCCTCCGTCGTCTCGCTGCTGTTCGAGCGCGGCGCGTTCGGCCCCCGCGACACCGCCGCCACCGCCGACGTCATCCGGGTCTACAGCTTCGGCCTGCCCGCCCAGGCACTGATCGGCGTGATGATCCGGCCGTACTTCTCGCTGCGCCCGGTGGTCCGCCGGGCCGGCGATCCCGGCACCGAGGACGGCCGCCGCCGGCTGCTGGACTGGTACCCGGCCGCCGCGATGGTGCTCGGCCTCGGCGTCACCGTCGCCACCGGCCTGCTCGCCACGCCCGGCTTCGGTGCGCTCGGACTCGCCGCCGGCAACGCGGCCGGCATCACCACCACCGCCGCGCTGCTGCTGCACGGCCTGGTGCTGCGCGGCATCCCGCTGCGGCTGCGCCGGGTGCTCGGCGGCCACGGCCGCCTGGTCGCCGCCGCCGGCGGCGCCACCGTGCTCGGCACCGCCGTCGCCGGACTGGCCGCCGACCCGCTGCTCTCCACCCTCCTCGGGGGCCTCACCGTGGCGCTGACCTTCGCCGCCCTCGGCACCGGCCTCGGTGCCAGCGAGGTGCGCGGCCCGGTCCTCGCCGCCGCCCGGGCCCTGAACCCGCCAACCCTCGCCGATGAAGGGAAGCGTCCCCATGGACAATGAACGGGGAACCGTCCGCTCGGCCCAGGCGGGCGTCGGCAACGCCCCGCCGCACCGGGCGCGACTGCCCAGGAGCCGTCACCCGGTCGGTGAACCGCCGATCCCCGGCTCCGCCTCGCCGTGGATCCTGATGTACCACTCGGTGGCGGTCGAGAAGGAGGACCCGTACCGGCTCACCGTCAGCCCCGAGCGGTTCGCCGAGCAGATCGCCTGGCTGCACCGGCGCGGGCGGCGCGGCGTCTCGGTCCGCGAGCTGATGCGGGCCCGCGCCCAGGGCCGGGACGACAAACTGGTCGGCCTCACCTTCGACGACGGCTACGCGGACTTCGCCCACTACGCCGTGCCGATCCTCCAGGCCTACGGCTTCACCGCCACCGCGTACGTGGTCGCCGACCTGCTCGGCCGCGCCAACGACTGGGACACCGAAGGCCCGCGCAAGAAGCTGCTCACCGTCCCGGAGGTCACCGAACTCGCCGCCGCCGGCTGGGAGATCGGCTCGCACGGCCTCGGCCACCAGGCGCTGCCCGGCCTGCCGGTCGAAGCCCTCGCGGTGCAGGCCGGGGACAGCCGGCGCCTGCTGGAGGAGGTGGTCGGCGGCCCGGTCACCGGCTTCTGCTACCCGTACGGAGCCGTCGACCTGCCCGCCGCCCTGGCCGTCCGCGACGCCGGGTACGACTACGCCTGCGCCATCGCGCACTCCCCGCTCACCGGCCGCTTCGCCCTGCCGCGCTGCTACGTCGGCGACCGCGACGGCGCCTGGCGACTGCGCGCCAAGAAGGGCCGGCACCGGTTGCGCGACGCCGTCACCGAGCTGCGCCGCGCGCGCGGCGAGCGGGAGAACACGGAGCGCCGGCCATGAGGGTGCTGCACATCGTCACCGGGCTCGCCTCCGGCGGTGCGGAGCGCCAACTCCACCTGCTGCTGAAGCACCTGCCCGCTCACCAGCAGTGCGAGGTGCTCGCCCTGACCAACCCCGGCGCGGTCGCCGCCGCCCTGCGCGCCGACGGCGTGACCGTCCACCACCTCGGCATGCGCGGCAACCGGGACCTCGGCGCGCTGCCCCGGCTGGTGCGGCTGGTCCGGGCCGGGCGCTACGACCTGGTGCACACCCACCTCTACCGGGCGCAGCTGTACGGCCGGCTGGCCGCGCGGCTGGCCGGGGTGCGCGCGGTGGTCTCCACCGAGCACTCGCTGCACGCCGGAGTGATCGAGGGCCGCCCGGTCACCCGGGGCGTCAAAGGCCTCTACCTGGCGGCCGAACGGCTCGGCAGCACCACCGTCGCGGTCTCCCGGCAGGTCGCCCAGACACTGCGCTCCTGGGGGGTGCCGCCGACCCGGATCGAGCTGATCCCCAACGGCATCGACACCGGCCGCTACCGCCTCCCGCCCGTCGACCGGGCCGCCACGCGCCGACGGCTGCGGGCCGAACTCGGCCTGCCGGAGACGAGCTGGGTGGTCGGCGGGGTGGGCAGGCTGGTCCCCGGCAAGCGCTTCGACGTGCTGGTCGAGGCGCTCGCCGAACTCGACCCGGCCACCCGGCTGGTGCTGGTCGGCGAGGGCCCGGAGCGCGCCGCGCTGGAGCGCCGGGCCGCCGAACTCGGCGTCCGGGAGCGGCTGGTGCTCACCGGCGAGCGCGACGACGTGCCGGAGCTGCTGGCCGCCGTGGACGTGCTGGCCGCGCCGTCCACCGCGGAGACCTTCGGGCTCGGCGTCCTGGAGGGCCTCGCGGCCGGGCTGCCGGTGCGGCACAGCGCCTGCCCGGCGCTCGACGAGCTGCCGCCCACCGCGGCCCCGCAGGCCCGCCGGATCCCGTCCGAGCCCGCCGCCTACGTCGCCGCGCTGCGCGACCTGCGGCACCTCGACGACCACACCCCCGACCCGCTGCCGAACCCGCCGGCCGTCGGCCACTACGACATCGCCCGGGTCGCCGCCGACCTGGGCGCCCTCTACGACCGGCTGGCCCGCGTCTGACCGCCCGCCACCGCCGGAACCACCGTCCCATCCCCAAGGAGCCACCCCCATGACCACACCGCGCCGAAGCGCCCGCCGCCTGGTCCGCCGCTGGTGGCCGGTGGCGCTCGCGGTTCCGCTGGGCGCCGCGGCCGGCGCCGGGTACGCCGTCGTCTCGCCCCCCTCGTACGCCACCAACGCCTACGTCCTCGTCGTCCCGCAGAACCCGGGGGAGGCGGCGACCGCGACCAACTTCGCCCAGGCGTACGGGCGGCTGGCGGGCCAGCCGCAGGTGCTCGCGGTGGCGGCCGCCGAGACCGGCCGCACCCGGGCCGAGCTGGAGGAGCTGGTGCACGGGACGACCTCCCCGGACGCGCCGATGATCGAGATCACCGGCACCGGGACGCGCGCCCAGGACGCCGCCCGGACGGCCGACGCGGTGGCCCGCTCGCTGGTCTCCTTCGCCAACACCAGCAGTAAGGACACCAACGTCCGGCTGGTGACGCTGGCCCCGGCCGCCGCGCCGGACAAGCCGACCACGCCCTCCGGCAAGCTGGACGTCGCGGTCGGCGGCGCGGCCGGGCTGCTGCTGGGCGCCCTGGTGATGATGACCCGCCGTCGGGACGGGGCCGCGGCACCGGACACCGCCGAGGGCGCCGAGGGCGCCGTACCGGCCGGGGTCCCGACGCCGCCGCGCCCGCGCACCGGGGAGCAGCCGGTCGAGGCCGCCCCGGGCGCGAAGGCCGACGCGGCGGGGGCGGGCCCGGCGGCAGCGGACGCGAAGGCCGGCCCGAAGGCGGACACGAAGGCGGACACGAAGGCGGACACGAAGGCCGGCGGGACGACCGCGGCCGCCGACGCCGGGCCCGCCGCAACCCCGGAGCCCGCAGCCGGGGAACCCGTCGGGGAACCTGCCGAGGCATCGGCCGGGGCGCCGGCCGCGAAGAAGTCGGCCGCGAGGAAGACGGCCGTCAAGGCGACAGCCGCCAAGCCGACAGCCGCCAAGGAGAAGACCCCGGCCGGGAGCGCCCGATGAGCACCGAGATCCGCAGACCCGGCCCGCCGGCCCAGTCGGCGGCGCCGACCTGGACCACCGAGCTGCGCCGCGAGGACGACGCCCTGGACACCCTCGCCGAGGAGTGGGACGACCTGGCCGCCCGCTGCCGGACCGCCACCTTCTTCCAGGCGGCCGCCTGGCAGCGCTCCTGGTGGCGGCACTACGGCCGCCCGGGCGCGCTGGTCGTGGTGCTGGTCCGCCGGGACGGCCGGCTGGTCGGCGCGGGCGCCTTCCGGCGCCGCGGCGGACCGTTCGGCGGCCTGACCGGCCTCGGCGCCGGGCTGGCCGACTACACCGACGTCCTGCTCGACGACGAGTGCGCCGACCGCGCCGCCGCCGAGTTCGCCGCCGCCCTCCCGCTCACCCGCCCCTGGCACTGGCTGGAGCTGCGCGAGGTGCACCCCGAGGCGGCGGTGCAGCGGGTGTTCGCGCACTGGCGCGGCGACCGCCGCCGCTTCGAGGACTCGCTCTGCCAGTACCTGCCGGCCGTCCCGATGGAGCGGCTGCTCAAGCGGGTGCCCGGCAAGACCGCGCAGCGCAGCCGGGTGAAGCTGCGCAAGATCGCCGAGGCCGGGGTGCAGGTCAGCTCGACGCCGCCGGCCGAGGTGCCGGAGGCGCTGGAGGGGCTGCTGCGGCTGCACTTCCTGCAGTGGCAGGAGCGCGGCGTCACCCCGGAGCACCGCACCGAGCGGTTCGTCCGGCACCTGACCGAGTCCACCACCGGCCTGGTCGCCACCGGCAGGGCCGCCGTCCACCGCTTCCACCTGGACGGCGAGCTGGTCGCGGTGAACCTGCTGCTGCTCTGCCCCTCCTTCGGCGGGCTGTACCTGTACGGGGCGCACCCGGTGCTGCGCGAGCGGCTGGACATCGCCGGGCTGCTCTTCAGCGCGGCGCTGGACGAGACGGTCGGCGCCGGCATCCCGCTGCTCGGCCTGCTGCGCGGCCGGGAACCGTACAAGCAGCGCTGGCGCCCGGACCCGCTGCCCAACCAGCGGCTGCTGCTGGGCCCCGCGGGGGCGGCGCCGGCGGCGGCCGCCCGGGCGGCGGCGGTGCGCGTCCGGCAGGCGGCGGCGCACCGGCTGAGCACCCGCTTCCCCAGGCTCAAGGAGGCGCTGCTGGCCCGCCGCGGCTGACCGCTCAGCGCCGGGCGGGCGTGGCAGCCGTCGACGGGCTCGCGGTCGGGCCCGGCGTCGGCCTCGGCGTCGCCGCCACGCTCGGCGTCGCCGCTGCGCTCGACGGGACGGCGGTGCCCGACGGGGCGGGGGCACCCGGCGAGGCGGTTGCGGTCGGCGCCGGGGGAGAGGCGGGCGCCGCGGGTGAGGTCGGCGCCGGGGGCGCCGTCGGCACCACCGCCGGCGCCCCCTTGGACCCGGCCATCAGCTGCTTGAACCGCGCCGCCGAGCGCGGATTGCCGGAGCACTGGAAGAAGCCGTGCGGGCAGTAGTCCGTGACGGTCTGGTACGCGGTGTCATGGGTGCGGATCCAGTCGACCATCCGCTGGACGAACTCCGGGTTGTCGCCGTTGCGGAACAGCCCCCACTCCGGGTACGAGACCGGCTTGCCGCGCTTGGCGGCGAACTCCACCTGGTCCTGCAGGCCGTACGGCTCGCGCACGTAGTCGTCGAAGGTGGCCCCGGCGGGCTGGTCGTAGCTGTCCATGCCGATGACGTCGACCACGTCGTCACCGGGGTAGCACTTGGTCCACGGGATGGCGTCCAGGCCCCGGTTGGGCGCGAAGTCGAAGCGGAACCGCTGCCCGGGCACCGAGCGCATCACCCCGACGATCCGCCGCCAGTACGCCTTCCAGGCGGAGGGGTCGGGCTTGCAGCGGTGGGTGTAGGTGGTGCCGTTCATCTCCCAGCCGAGGGTGAGCACGGTGTCCGCGCCGCCGAGCGCGACCAGCCGCCGGGCGAGCTTGAGGAAGTGCCCGTCGAAGTCCCCGCGGACGCCCTGGGCGAGCAGCCTGGCCACCTCGCCGTCCGACACGTGCGCCTCGTTGGGCACCAGCATCGGCACGCCGAGCACGAGCAGCCGGGACGGGTCGGCCAGCCGCCACTGCGACCACATGCCGAGCACCACCGGCTCGCCCTCGACGTCGGCCCAGCCGTTGCCGGCCAGGTAGGTGTGGCCGACCTGGAGGTTCGCGCCGCCCAGCCACTGCGCGTACCGGCCGATCTGCGGGATGTAGTTGTCCCAGGAGCCGACGAAGGCCCCGAACGGCGGCTCGTGCCTCGGCCGCTGGACCGGCGGGCGGGGGGCGGCGCCGCGCGGCTCGAAGGCGTCGGAGGAGAGGGAGTGCCGTTCGGCCCGGCTGAGCGGCGAGCCGGCCGGGACGCTGGCCGTGGCCATCAGCAGCAGGGCGGCGGCGGCCAGGGTCAGACGGCCGATGCGCATGGTCTCTCCTCCGGACATCGCGTGTGCGGGGCGCCCGGTCTCGGCGTGGACGGACCGTGGCGCCCCGCTCGCCGACAGTAGGCCCGCCGGAGGATCGAAAAGCCGAATGTCACCCTAAAGTGGGCGATATTCGAACGCCGTCTGCCGCAACGCTCCGCGACCGGCCCCCGTGTATCAGATCTGTAACGGTCCGTTCGCGCCCCCGCGGCCCGCCCCGGACCGCCCCGCGCAACCGTCGGGGTGCCGAACCGCGCAGGTGGGCGGGTGGGCGTACGGGCGGGGCGCGCGGGGCCGGGCACACGGTCGGCCGCGCGGTCGGAACCCGGAACCGGGCTGACTCGCCCGCCCGGCGAAAGGTACGCTCCGGCCGTGTCCCGGAAGCCGCTGCGTGTACTGACCCCCCGCTCGATCCTGCCTGCCCTGGCGGTGATGCTGGTCCTTGCGGCCGGCGCGGCGGCCCACGCGAACAAGCCGGTGCCGTTCGGCGACCGGGTGGCCGGTCCGGGCGCGGAGGCGACGCCGGTGAACTCGGAATCGCTCAGCGCGGCCGACCTGGACCTGCGGGTCGGGCCCGGCCTGGAGGCCTTCCACAAGCAGACCGGCGAGCAGGCCTGGTCCTACCGCCGCGAGGGCGCCGAGGCGCTCTACCTGGCGATGGCCGGGGACAACGCGATCGTGGTCTGGGACGACGGCATGGTCACCTCGGTGCGCCCGGGCGACCACGAGGTGCGCTGGCACCGCGCGGTACCGGGCCTGGCCGACTGGCTGCGCGGCGACGGCGAGCCCGGCGCCGACAAGCGGACCGACGCCCAGCGCAAGCAGCTCGCCAAGCAGCGGGCCGCCGGGGCGCTGCACACCGTCCAGCGGGACGGCTCGCCCTGGCTGGCCCTGGTGACGCCGAACCTGACCATGGGCCTGCGCGACGCCGACGGCGACCTGCGCTACAACGACAAGCCGGCCAACGGCTGCGCCTACGACCCGCTGCGCGCCGTGCACACCGACTACGCCGTGCTCATCCCGCGCACCTGCACCAACAGCAGCGGGCTGGCCGTCTCCGGCGGCATCACCGGCTACCGGCTGGACAGCAACGGCTGGTCGATGAGCACCGGCCCGGCCGCGACGGTCAAGGTGCTGGACCGCACCCGGGTGGAGATCACCGACGGCCCGATCGTGCCGCCGAAGATCTTCGACACCAAGGTGGCCGCGCCCGAGACCGCGTGCGGCGCCCTCGACGCGCCCTTCGCCGCCGTCCGGCCGCAGGGCGGCTGCGTCGACCCGTCGGCGGCCCCGGCCGCGGACGCCCCGGCGGCCCCCGCCGCCCCGGTGAGCCCCGCGACCCCGGTGGCCCCGGTGGCGCCCGACACCACGACCGCACCCCCGGTCGACACCACGACAGCACCCCCGGCCCCGGCCGACGCCCCGGCCGGCCCGGACACCCCGGCCGGGCCCGACGGCGCGGCTCCCACGGCGCCGGCGGACGACCAGCCGGCCGCGCAGCAGCCGTAACCGACGGGCCGTCGGGGTCGACGGGTACCCCCGGACGGTAGTCCCCCGGGGCGTTTCGCGGCGCCCGGTAGACTTGCCGCCATGGCTATCTTCTCCGGGCAATAGCGGGCGGCGGCGCTCCGTGTGCTGCGCCGACCGTCGATGAAGCCCCTTCCCGCTCGCCCGGCCCCGGCCCACCGCCCGGCCGCCCGCCCACGTCCCAGGAGTAGTTCCCAGCCATGATTTCCGCCAACGCCCTTGAGCTGCGCGCCGGTGCCCGGATCCTGATCGAGTCCGCGAGCTTCAAGGTCGCCTCCGGCGACCGGATCGGCCTGGTCGGGCGCAACGGCGCCGGCAAGACCACGCTCACCAAGGTGCTGGCCGGCGAGGGCCTGCCCGCCGCCGGGACCGTCACCCGTTCGGGCGAGGTCGGCTACCTCCCGCAGGACCCGCGCACCGGCGACCTGGACGTCCTCGCCAAGGACCGCATCCTCTCCGCCCGCGGCCTCGACACCGTGCTGAAGAAGATGCGCGAGAACGAGGACCGGATGGCGAACGGCAAGGGCGCCACCCGCGACAACGCGATGAAGAAGTACGCCCGCCTGGAGACCGAGTTCCTCACCAAGGGCGGGTACGCCGCCGAGGCCGAGGCCGCCACCATCGCCGCCGCGCTGGGCCTGCCGGACCGCATCCTCGCCCAGCCGCTGCACACCCTCTCCGGTGGTCAGCGCCGCCGCGTCGAGCTGGCCCGGATCCTCTTCTCGGACTCCGACGTGCTGCTCCTCGACGAGCCCACCAACCACCTGGACGCGGACTCGATCGTCTGGCTGCGGGACTTCCTGAAGACGTACAAGGGCGGCTTCATCGTCATCTCGCACGACGTCGACCTGGTCGAGACGGTCGTCAACAAGGTCTTCTACCTGGACGCCAACCGCTCCTGCATCGACGTCTACAACATGGGCTGGAAGCAGTACCAGCAGCAGCGCGAGGACGACGAGAAGCGCCGCAAGCGCGAGCGCGCCAACGCCGAGAAGAAGGCCGCGACCCTGAACGCGCAGGCCGACAAGATGCGCGCCAAGGCCACCAAGACGGTGGCCGCGCAGAACATGGCCCGCCGCGCCGACAAGCTGCTCTCCGGTCTGGAGCAGGTCCGGATGAACGACAAGGTCGCCAAGCTGCGCTTCCCGGAGCCGGCCCCCTGCGGCAAGACCCCGCTGACCGCCAGCGGCCTGTCCAAGTCCTACGGCTCGCTGGAGATCTTCACCGACGTCGACCTGGCGATCGACCGCGGCTCCCGGGTCGTCGTGCTGGGCTTCAACGGTGCCGGCAAGACCACCCTGCTGCGGATGCTGGCCGGGGTCGAGCAGCCGGACACCGGCGAGGTGATCCCGGGCCACGGCCTGAAGGTCGGCTACTACGCCCAGGAGCACGAGACCCTGGACCCGGAGCGCAGCGTCCTGGAGAACATGCGCTCGGCCGCGCCGGACACCGACCTGGTGCAGATCCGCAAGATCCTCGGCTCCTTCCTGTTCTCCGGCGACGACGTGGACAAGCCGGCCGGGGTGCTCTCCGGCGGTGAGAAGACCCGTCTGGCGCTGGCCACCCTGGTGGTCTCCTCCGCCAACGTGCTGCTGCTCGACGAGCCCACCAACAACCTCGACCCGGCCAGCCGCGAGGAGATCCTGGGCGCCCTGCGCGAGTTCTCCGGCGCGGTCGTGCTGGTCACCCACGACGAGGGCGCGGTCGAGGCGCTCGACCCGGAGCGGATCATCCTGCTGCCGGACGGCGTGGAGGACCTCTGGAACCCGTCCTACGCCGATCTGGTCTCGCTGGCCTGACCGGAAGTAGACGCGGCATCCGCTTTTCGGACCAGAAAAACTAGTCCCTACGGCGTGTCCGGGAATGAAGTAGACCCGGATTCCGTTTAAGGACTTCCCGTCGGCCCGCCACTCGATCGTGGTCGGGCCGACGCTGCTGATCAGCCCTTTCGCGGCGAACGGCGGCACCCGCCCGGGGGCGTGCACTCTGCGTGAGCGCCCTGGTGCGCTCGGATCACCACCGGAGGACCACGCATTTCCGACATCGACCTTGTCGAATGGGTGGCCAGGACGCGGTGGATGGGTGATCATGGGAATCTGACCGAGCAACGCTACGAGGAGGCACGGGTGGCCGAGACTCTGAAAAAGGGCAGCCGGGTGACCGGTGCCGCGCGTGAGAAGCTCGCGGCCGATCTCAAGAAGAAGTACGACTCCGGGGCGAGCATTCGCGCTCTCGCGGAGGAGACCGGTCGTTCGTACGGCTTCGTGCACCGGATGCTGAGCGAGTCCGGAGTGATCCTCCGGGGCCGCGGCGGTGCCACGCGGGGCAAGAACAAGGCGACTGCCGGGGCCGGTTCCTGACGGTTCGTCAGCTATTGGCTGGATGACGCGGCGGCAGGGCGCCGACCGAGGAGACGACGGCTGACCGACAGCCGGGCGTCCGCCCTCGGGTCGTGTGGACCGGCCGCCGGTCGTCATGTCCGGGGTGTGTTCCGCCCCCGGCCCCCTTCCGCCCGAGCTCCGTCGATCTTTCCGGGTCGGGCCCCTGCCTTCGCGCGCCCAGTTTTGTTACTCTCCGGTAGCCACATCCCCCGCCACCGGAGGTCCACGCATGACCGCCCCCGCCACCGACCCGCAGGCCCCGAGCTGGGAGCGGGACGGCGTCCGCCTGGAGATCGAGGGCGAACTCGCCGTCGTCACCCTCTGTCAGCCCAAGCGGCGCAACGCCCAGTCGCCCGCGCTCTGGCGCGCCCTCACCGACGCGGGCCGCGAGCTGCCCGGCAACGTCCGGGTCGTCCTGCTGCGCGCCGAGGGCGTCTCCTTCTCGGCCGGGCTGGACCGGGCCATGTTCACCGCCGAGGGCATCCCCGGCGAGCCCACCTTCCTGCAGCTCGCGGCCGCGGCCGACAAGGAGCTGGACGACACCATCGCCTCCTACCAGGAGGCCTTCACCTGGTGGCGCCGCCCGGACCTGATCTCCATCGCCGCCGTCCAGGGGCACGCCGTCGGCGCGGGCTTCCAGCTCGCCCTCGGCTGCGACCTGCGGGTGGTCGCGGAGGACGTGCAGTTCGCGATGAAGGAGACCTCGCTCGGCCTCGTCCCCGACCTGGCCGGCACCAAGCCGCTCACCGACCTCGTCGGCTACGCCCGTGCGCTGGAGATCTGCGCGACCGGCCGCTGGGTCCACGCCGAGGAGGCCACCGCGATCGGGCTGGCCAACCTGGCCGTGCCGGGCGCCGAGCTGGACGCCGCCGCCCGCGACCTCGCGGCGGCCCTGCTGGCCGCTCCGCGCGGCGCGGTGATCGAGACCAAGGCGCTGCTGCAGGGTGCCGCCGGGCGCTCCTTCGAGGAGCAGCGCTCGGCCGAACGGGTGGCCCAGGCCCGTCGGCTGCGGGAGCTCGCCGGGATCGGCGACTGACCTCGCGCCCTTCGGCCTCGCGCTACGACCGACGGCCCGACCTCGGGGGATGCCCCGGGTCGGGCCGTCGGCGTTTCCGGGGTGCGCCGCGGGGCCCGGGTGGGCGCCGGCCGGGTGTCGTTCGGCGGGCGCGGAACGTGGCGAAATGCCAGAGTTGGGGAGGTTTGCGATATAGCTGGAGCCGTACGACGGGAGATGTGCCCATGCCTGACACTCCGACGCCCGCGACCCTGCACAAGAACGCCGGCGGTGCTCCGACCCCCGGTCCGCCGCCGGGCTCCCCGGGCGGTGCGAAAGCGGTCGGGGAGCGCGGCCGTACGGCGCTGGCCGTCGGCGTGGTGGAGAAGATCGCCGGGATGGCCGCCCGGGAGGTGTCCGGGATCCACGCGTTGGGCTCCGGGCTCGCGCGGACGTTCGGCGCGATGCGGGACCGGGTGCCCGGTGGCAAGTCCAGCATCGGGCGGGGCATCAAGGCCGAGGTCGGCGAGAAGCAGACCGCGATCGACATCGCACTGGTGGTCGAGTACGGCGTGGTCATCCCCGAACTCGCCCGCCAGGTGCGGGAGAACATCATCGCGGCGGTCGAGCGGATGACCGGCCTGGAGGTCGTCGAGGTGAACATCGCGGTCAACGACGTCCACCTCCCGGACGAACCGGAGTTCGAGGAGGAAGAGGAGCCGGTGGTGGCGCCGGGGCAACGGGCCAAGCTCAAGTAGCGGGCGGCGCCGACGGCGCACCACGCAGCGAGGAACGAGGGAGTAGCGGATGAACCTGGCCATCGTCGGCCTGGTGGTGGGCATGGCCCTCGGCTTCGCCGGGTACTTCGGGGGGTTCGCGGCGTTCCTGCTGGTGGGCGCGCTCGGACTGGTCGGCTTCGTGGGCGGGCGTCTGCTGGAGGGGGACATCGAGCTGGGTGAACTCGGGGACCTGTTCCGCGGCCGCGACCGGCGCCGTTGATGGCGGCCTCTGCCCCCGGCCCGGTTCCGGTGTCGGGGCGGCGGGGGCGGCTGCGGGTCGCCGACCGGGTCTACGCCAGGATCGCGGCCCGGGCGGCCCGGGAGGTGCAGGTCGGCGCCTGGCCCGCCGGGCGGGCGAAGGGGGCGCCGCCGCACGTCTCGGTGGCGGTGCCCGGGAGCACGGTGACGGTCCGGGTCGAGGTCGAGCTGCCCTTCCCGGCGGACATCGCGGGGCTGGCCCGGACGATGCGGGCGGCGATCGCCGAGCGGGTGCTGAGGCTGACCGGGACCAGGGTGTCGGACGTGGTGGTCGTGGTCGAGAAGCTGGTGGGGGCGTCGTGAGCGACGTGAGCGACGCACCTGCGGGCGACGTGTCTGCGGGCGGCGCGCCTGCGGGTGACGTGCCAGCGACCGGCGCGGACACGGAGGCCGTCGAGGGTCCGGGAGCGGGGGCGGGGACGGTACGGAGGCTGCGGGCGCCGCGGACGGTGGCGGCCACGGCGGTGGCGACCGTGCTGCTGCTGGCCGCGGGGGCGCTGCTGTACGACGTGATCGCGGTCCGCGCCGGGCAGCCGGCGCGGGCGTGGCGGGCGCAGATCGTGGACGAGCTGGCGACTCGGCACCTGGACGACACGTGGGTGCTGGTCGGGGCCGGGGTGGCCGCACTGCTGGGCGGGTGGCTGCTGTGGCTGGCGATCGCGCCCGGGCTGGGGCGGTGGCTGGTGCTGCGGCCCTACGGGGGCACCGCGGCGGCCGTCGAGCGGGCCGGGATCGGGCACCTGCTGACGGACCGGGCGGCGGGGCTGGCCGGGATCGACCACCTGAGGATCAAGGTGGGGCGGCGCAGGGCCCGGGTCTCGCTGGTCGGTCCGGCCGATCCGGCTTCGGTGCAGCGGCAGTTGCGGGACGAGCTGGACCGGGTGGGGTTGGCCCGGCCGTTGCGGTTGGACGTGCGCACGGCCGGTGGGCGCGCGGCGGGCGGCGACGCGGGGGCCGGCCCGGAGGCGGAGGCAGAGTCGGAGGCAGAGCCCGAGGCGGGGACAGCGGCGACGGCGGAGGCAGCGCCCGAGCCAGGGGAAGCGCCCGAGACGGGACCTGGCACGGGGGCCGGGCCGGGAACGGGGGCCGCGCCGTGACGCGGGTGGTCGTCAACCGGGTGCTGCTGGGGGCGGTGGGCCTGGTGCTGCTGGGTGTCGGGGTGCTGGTGCTGGCGGGCGGGCTCGACCTGTACCGGCGGTTGGGCGTGAGCCCGCCGCACTGGTGGCCGTGGACGTCGCCGGACCAACCGGTGGTGAGCGTGCGCACGCGCAGCCGGTGGGTGGACTCGACGTGGTGGTGGCCGACGGTGATCGGCGGGCTGGCCGTGCTGATGGCGGGGATGGTGTGGTGGCTGGTGGCGCAGCTGCGGCGCACCGGGCTGTCCAGCATCGCGGTGCCCACGCCGGGGGTGAGCGGGCTCCGGCTGCGGGTCGGCGCCCGGGCGTTGGAGGAGGCGATGGAGAGCGGGACGGCCGTGCTGCCCGAGGTCGAGCGGGCGGGGATCCGGCTGGTGCGGGCGCCGCGGCACCCGCGGTTGCGCGGTGCGGTGCGGTTGACGCCGGGCGGGGATCCGGCCGGGCTGGTGGCGCACTTCGAGGACGGGCCCCGCACCGATGCGTGCCGCAGCCTGAGCCTGCCGGAGCTGCCGGCCGACCTGCGGATCCGGGTGTTGCAGGCGGCCCCCGCCGAGCCGCGGCACCGGTGGCCCCGGCGGCGGCGGAGGCGGTCGCGGGTGGTGTAGGGATCAGAGGGTGCGCAGGGCGCCGCCGTCGACCGGGACCATCAGACCGGTCAGGTAGGAGGCGGCGGGGGAGAGCATGAAGGCGGCGACCTTGCCGAACTCCTCGGGGGTGCCGTAGCGGCCGAGCGGGATGCCGGCGCTGGCCGCGGTGCGGGCGGCCTGCGGGTCGTCGGCGAGGGCGTCGAGTTCGCGGACCCGGTCGGTGTCGATCCGGGCGGGCAGCAGGCCGACCACGCGGATGCCGCGGGGGCCGAGCTCGTCGGCGAGCGTCTTGGCGGCCATCGCGAGGCCCGGGCGCAGGCCGTTGGACACGCCGAGGCCGGGGATCGGCTGGCGGACCGAGCTGGAGAGCACGAAGCCGATCACACCGCCGTCGGAGAGTTCGGCGGCGGCCGCGCGGGCGAGGCGGAGGGCGCCGAGGAAGACGGACTCGAAGGCGTCGCGCCAGGCCTCCTCGGGGGTGGTCTCGACCGGGCCGGCCGGGGGGCCGCCGACGCTGATCAGGATGCCGTCGAAACGGCCGAAGTGCTGCCTGGCCTCGGCGATCAGGCGCTCGGGGGTGTCGGGGGAGGCGTTGTCGGCGACCATGCCGCGGGCGGTGCCGAGGGCGCCGAGTTCGGCCACGGCCTTGTCGACGGCCTGTCGGGTGCGGCCGCTGACCAGGACGCGGGCGCCGTCGGCGGCGAGTTCGCGGGCGGCGGCGAGGCCGAGGCCCCGGGTGGCGCCGGTGACGATGTAGGCCTTGTCTTCGAGTCCGAGATCCATGGGGGACATCTTGCCGGGTGGGGCGGGCGTTCGGCGGTGCGGGCTGGCGTTGACGCCGGGGGGAAGGTTTACGGTCGTCGCCGGAAGTGCGGGAGGAGCGGGTTCGGCATGCGGATCGGGGAGTTGGCGGAGCGGGCGGGGACGACCACGCGGGCGCTGCGGTACTACGAGCAGTTGGGTCTGTTGCCGGCCCGGCGGGCGGGCAACGGGTACCGGGCGTACGACGAGGGGGACCTGCGGCTGTTGCGGGAGATCCGGATGCTCCAGGACGCCGGGTTCGGGCTGGAGGAGACCCGGCCGTTCGTGGAGTGCCTGCGGGCGGGTCACCCGGAGGGGGACTCGTGCCCGGCCTCGCTGGAGGTGTACGAGCGCAAGCTCGCCGAGTTGGACGACTGCATCGCGCGGCTGCAGGAGGCGCGTGCGCGGGTGGCCGGGCAGTTCGAGCGGGCGGTGCGGGCACGGGACGACCTCGCGGCTTCCGAGCGACCACCACGGTGTGAACTGGCGGAGGAGTAGACGATGGTGGAGATCACGGGTGTGCCGGCGGTGACGGACGACACGTTCGCCGCGGAGGTGTTGGCGGCCGAGGGGCCGGTGCTGGTGGACTTCACGGCGGACTGGTGCCCGCCGTGCCGGATGATGGCCCCGGTGCTGGCGGACATCGCCCGGGAGGAGGCGCACCGGCTGCGGGTGGTGAGCCTCGACGTGGACCACAACCCGCGGACGCAGGCGGCGTACGGGGTGCTCTCGATGCCGACGCTGATGGTGTTCCGCGGCGGGCAGCCGGTGCGGTCGGTGGTGGGGGCGCGGGCGAAGGCGCGGCTGCTGCGGGAGCTGGACGACGTGCTCCGCGCTTGAGGCCGGAGCCTAGGCCGGGACGGGTTCGGCGACGGTCTCGGGCTCGGCGGCCTGCTTGGCGCGGTCCTTGGCCTCGCGGCGGGCGAGGATCCAGACGCCGACCGGGATCATCGCCGTGAACAGCCACCACTGGATGGCGTAGGCCATGTGCGGGCCGATGTCGGAGTGGTTGGGCTCGGGGATCAGCTGCGGCTGGTCGGCCGGGGCCGGGGTGGTGGCGGAGAGTTCGAGGTAGCCGCCGAGGAGGGTGGCGCCGGTCTCCTTGACCTGCTCGGCGGTGTTGATCAGGTTGAACTGGCGGTCCGGCAGGCCGGACCGGTCCTTGATGCCGCTGGCGCCGTAGGTCTCGTCGGCGCGCATCCGTCCGGTGACGGAGACCTCACCGGTGGGGGCGGCGGGGACGGGCGGGTACTCGGTGGCGGTGGCGCCGGAGGCGACCCAGCCGCGGTTGACCAGGACGCTGCCCTTGCCGTCGGAGAGCTTCAGCGGGGTCACGACGAAGTAGCCGATCGTGTCCCCGCTGGAGTCGGTCCGCTTGCGGACCACGAACTCGTGTGCCGGGTCGTACTGGCCGGTGGCGGTCACCGCGCGCCAGGTGAGGTCCTTGGGGACCGCGAAGCCGGGCGTCGGGGACAGCGTGTCGAAGGGGACCGGGGCGTCCGTGAGGGCCTTGCCGATCAGCTCGTTCCGGGCCACCCGCGCCTCGTGGCGGTGCAGCTGCCAGAAGCCCAGCTTGATCGTCGCGGGGATCAGCAGCAGCGCGATCAGCATGGTGATCAGCCACTGGCGGGTCAGCAGAAAACGGTACACATGGGAACGGTACGCCGACCTCACAACGGGCTCACGCACCGGGGTGCGGGGCTACCTCGCGCAGCAGCTGCAGGAAGGCGTCCTCGGTGACCACCGGGGTGCCGACCTCACGGGCCTTGCGGGCCTTGCCGCTCCAGCTGTCCGGTTCGTTGGTGACCAGCAGGCTGGTGAGGCGGCTCACAGAGGTGGCGATGTGCAGGCCGGCCTCGACGGCGCGGTCCTCCAGCAGCTCGCGGTCGGTCGCGGTGTCGCCGGTGAAGGCCACCCGCATGCCCTGGACCAGCGGCTCGCCGTCCTGCCAGCGTCCCGGGTTGGGGTGCGGGCAGGGCGGGCGCTTCTTGGCCTGGCGGTAGTTCGCGCCGGTCCAGGAGGCGCGGCCGGGGGCGGCGGGCTCGTCCTCGCCGAGGTCGGTGACCGCGACGCAGTTCTGCAGCGGCAGCGGGACGCCGCCGAGGCGGGCGAGGTGCAGGCTGGGGCGGAAGGCCTCGGCGAGCACCCGGGCGTCGTCCAGGGCGTTGTGGGCGTGGCGCTGCCGGACGCCGAAGTGCGCGGCGAGCGAGGCCAGCTTGCCGTTGGGCAGCGGCAGGCGCAGGTCGCGGGAGAGGACCATGGTGCACAGCCGCTGCTCGACCGGGGCGTGCAGACCGGCCCGGGAGAACTCGCGGGAGATCATGTTCCAGTCGAAGAGCGCGTTGTGCGCGACCAGGACCCGGCCACGCAGCCGGTCGGCGAACTCGTCGGCGACCTGCGGGAAGGTCGGGGCGGAGGAGAGCAGCTCGGTGGTCAGGCCGTGGATCCAGACCGGGCCCGGGTCCCGCTCGGGGTTGACCAGGGTGTACCAGTGGTCGGTGACCTCGCCGTCCGGGTCCAGCTGGTAGACGCCCGCCGAGATGACGCGGTCCGTACGGCCGAGACCGGTGGTCTCGACGTCGACGACCGCGAAGCCCTCGGTGGGGGCGGCGGAGCGCTGTGCGGGGACCGGGGCGGTCCTCGGCGCGGGCTGGATCGGTTGCATGGTCCAACAGGATAAGGGGCGGGGCGGAGGGGCCCGGCCGGAATGTTCCGACCGACCGGCCGGAATAGAGTGGTCGACGGGGGTGTCGTACACCTGGTCGAGTTCGTTTCAGTTAAGGACAGCGCATGCGTGCCACCGTGATCCACGGCCCCAACGACATCCGGATCGAGGACGTACCGGACCCGGTGATCCAGCACCCGACGGACGTGGTGCTCCGCGTGCTGAACGCCTGCATCTGCGGCAGCGACCTGTGGGCGTACCGCGGGGTGGCCCAGCGGGTGGCCGGCCAGCGGATCGGGCACGAGTTCCTGGGCGTGGTCGAGGAGGCCGGCGCCGAGGTGCGCGGCTTCGCCAAGGGCGACCTGGTGCTGGCGCCGTTCGTCTGGTCGGACGGGACGTGTGATTTCTGTCGCGAAGGCCTGCACACCTCCTGCCCGTACGGCGGGTTCTGGGGGCAGGTCGGCTCGGACGGCGGACAGGGCGAGGCCGTGCGGGTGCCGTTCGCGGACGGGACGCTGGTGAAGCTGCCGAAGGAGGCGGCCGGTGACGAGAAGCTGCTGCCCGGGCTGCTGGCGCTGTCGGACGTGATGTCGACCGGGCACCACGCGGCGGTCTCGGCGCGGGTGCGGCCCGGTTCGACGGTCGCGGTGGTCGGCGACGGCGCGGTGGGCCTGTGCGGCGTCCTGGCGGCGCACCGGCTGGGCGCGGGCCGGATCATCGCGCTGGGCCGGCACACCGCCCGGACCGAGCTGGCCCGTCGCTTCGGGGCGACGGACGTGGTCGCCGAGCGCGGGGACGCCGCCATCGAGGCGGTCAAGGAGCTGACCGGGGGCCAGGGCGCGCACGCGGTGCTGGAGGCGGTCGGCACCGAGGAGTCGATGCGGACGGCCGTCTCGATCGCCCGCGACGGCGGCGCGGTGGGCTACGTCGGGGTGCCGCACGGCGGCAGCGCGGGCGTGGACATCGGTCAGATGTTCGGCCGAAACGTTTCGCTGAACGGTGGCGTCGCCCCGGCCCGCGCGTACATCCCCGAGCTGCTGCCGGACGTGCTCTCCGGGGCCATCGAGCCGGGCCTGGTGTTCGACCGCACGGTCGACCTGGACGGCGTGCCGGACGGCTACCGGGCGATGGACGACCGCTCGGCGCTGAAGGTCCGGATCGCCTTCTGACGCGTCGTCACGAGGGGCGGCACCGCTGGTCGGTGCCGCCCCTTTCGCATGCGCCGGGGGTGGTCCGAAGGGGTGCAAGTGGTCGTTTTCGGCCATTCGGGTGGCGCGAGGGGGTGAACGCCTGGCTGATCGCGGTCAACTCCTATCCGGTATGGGCACGACGCTCCTAGCATTGCGCGGCGCGTCAGCCACATGTGACGCCCCTCACGTTCGATCGTTCCCCTGTGTGCCAGCTACGCCGAAGGAGTGAGGAGAAAGAGTGGATTCGCCGCCGATCACCACTGCCCCCACGGAAGTCCAACTCATCGACGACAGCGAGGAGTTCCGTACCCTCCGGCGCTCGTTCCGGAGCTTCGCCTTCCCGGTCACCATCGGCTTCGTGCTCTGGTACCTGCTCTACGTCCTGCTCTCCTGCTACGCCCCCGGCCTGATGCGCGCCAAGGTCGCCGGGCACGTCAACGTCGCCCTGGTGCTCGGGCTGCTGCAGTTCGCCACCACCTTCGCGATCGCCGCCTGGTACGCCCGCTACGCGGACCGGCGGATCGACCCCGCCGCCACCGCGATCCGCGAGGCGCACGGTGCCGTCGTCCACGCCCCCCGGGAGTCCGCCGAATGACATTGCTCTCCAGCTCCGCCACCGAGCACCGCGGCCTGACGATGACCCTGTTCGGGGTCTTCGTGGTGGCCACCCTGGTCATCACCGTCTGGGCCGGGCGGCAGAACCGGAGCGCCTCCGACTTCTACGCCGGCGGCCGCGGCTTCACCGGCTTCCAGAACGGTCTGGCCATCTCCGGCGACTACATGTCCGCCGCCTCCTTCCTCGGCATCGCCGGGCTGATCGCGCTCAACGGCTACGACGGCTTCCTGTACTCGATCGGCTTCCTGGTCGCCTGGCTGGTCGCGCTGCTGCTGATCGCCGAACCGCTGCGCAACTCCGGCCGCTTCACCATGGCGGACGTGCTCGCGTTCCGGATGCGCCAGCGTCCGGTGCGCACCGCGGCCGGCGTCTCCACCATCGTGGTGTCGATCTTCTACCTGCTCGCCCAGATGGTCGGCGCGGGGGCGCTGGTGGCGCTGCTGCTGGGAGTCACCGGGGACGGCGCCAAGCGCTGGACCATCCTGGCGGTGGGCGCGCTGATGATCATCTACGTGGTGATAGGGGGCATGAAGGGCACCACCTGGGTGCAGATCGTCAAGGCGGTCCTGCTGATCGCCGGTGCCGCGCTGATGACCGTCCTGGTGCTCGCCAAGTACCACTTCAACCCCTCCGAGCTGCTCGGCGCGGCGGCCTCCGCCAGCGGCAAGGGCGCAGCCTTCCTCGAACCCGGGCTGAAGTACGGCGCCAGCGACACCTCCAAGCTCGACTTCATCAGCCTCGGGATCGCCCTGGTGCTCGGCACCGCCGGCCTGCCGCACATCCTGGTCCGCTTCTACACCGTCCCCACCGCCAAGGCGGCCCGGAAGTCGGTGCTCTGGGCGATCGGCATCATCGGCGTCTTCTACCTGATGACCCTGGCGCTCGGCTTCGGTGCGGCGGCCCTGGTCGGCCGCAGCGGCATGGTGGCCGTCGAGGGCAAGACGCCGTCCGGGAACACCGCGGCGCCGCTGCTCGCCGAGCAGCTCGGCGGCGGGGCCGGGACCACCGGCGGGGCGATCATGCTCGCGGTGATCTCGGCGGTCGCCTTCGCCACCATCCTCGCCGTGGTCGCCGGGCTCACCCTCGCCTCCTCGGCCTCCTTCGCGCACGATCTGTATGCCAACGTGATCCGGCGCGGGAAGGCGAGCGAGAAGGAGGAGGTGCTCTCGGCGAAGTGGGCCGCGGTGGTGATCGGCGCGATCTCCATCGTGCTCAGCCTCTACGCCGGCAAGCTCAGCACCGCAGCCTTGGTGGCGCTCGCCTTCGCGGTGGCCGCCTCGGCGAACCTGCCGACCCTGCTGTACTCGCTGTTCTGGAAGCGCTTCACCACCGTCGGCGCGGTCAGCTCGGTCTACGCCGGCCTGATCTCCTCGGTGGTGCTGGTGGCGTTCTCCCCGGTGCTGTCCGGGAGCGAGAAGTCGCTGTTCCCGCACGCCGACTTCCACTGGTTCCCGCTGGAGAACCCCGGCCTGGTCTCCATCCCGATCGGCTTCCTGGCGGGCTGGCTCGGCACCCTGCTGTCCACCGAACGACCCGACCCGGCGAAGTACGCTGAACTGGAGGTCCGCTCACTGACCGGACTGGGCGCCCATTGATCGTTCCGCGATGACTATGCTGGCCCGGCCCGCCGTGACGGTGGCCGGGCCGGCCGCATCTCGGGGAAGGACGCACGTGCTGCTCGACAGCTTCGGACGACAGGCCGTGGACCTGCGGGTCTCCCTCACGGACCGGTGCAACCTGCGCTGCACCTACTGCATGCCCGAGGAGGGCCTGCAGTGGCTGGCCAAGCCGGAGCTGCTGACCGACGAGGAGATCGTCCGGCTGGTCACGATCGCCGTGCGCGACCTGGGCGTCCGCGAGGTCCGCTTCACCGGCGGCGAGCCGCTGCTGCGCCCCGGACTGGTCCCCGTGGTCGCCGCCTGCGCGGAGCTGGAGCCCCGCCCCGAAATCTCGCTGACCACCAACGGCATCGGCCTGGCCCGCACCGCGACGGCGCTGCGCGAAGCCGGCCTCGACCGGGTCAACGTCTCGCTGGACACCCTCGACCCCGAGGTGTTCCACACCCTCACCCGCCGTCGGCGCCACCAGGACGTACTGGACGGGCTGGCCGCCGCCGAGGCCGCCGGGCTGGCGCCGGTCAAGCTGAACGCGGTGCTGATGCGCGGGGTCAACGACCACGAGGCGGGCGACCTGCTGGCCTGGTGCCTGGAGCGGGGCTACGAGCTGCGCTTCATCGAGCAGATGCCGCTGGACGCCCAGCACGGCTGGGACCGCTCCTCGATGGTCACCGCGGAGGAGATCCTGGAGCTGCTCCGCGCCCGCTTCGCGCTCACCCCGGAGCCCTCCGGCAGCCGGGGCGCGGCCCCCGCCGAACGCTGGCTGGTGGACGGCGGCCCGGCCCGGGTCGGCGTGATCGCCTCGGTCACCCGCCCGTTCTGCCGGGCCTGCGACCGCACCCGGCTGACGGCCGACGGCCAGGTGCGCAACTGCCTGTTCGCGACCGGGGAGACGGACCTGCGCACGGCGCTGCGCTCCGGCGCGGACGACGCCGAGCTGGCCGCGCTGTGGCGGGCGGCGATGTGGGGCAAGAAGGCCGGGGCCGGGATCGACGACCCGGAGTTCCTCCAGCCGGAGCGGCCGATGTCCGCGATCGGCGGCTAGGACGGGGCCGGCGAGCGGGTCGCGGTGGTCGGCCTGCGCCCGGTGTGCTGCGCCGGGGTGCGGTCGGGTCGGGGCGCGGTCAGGCCGGGGTGCCGGGCTCGGGGGTCCAGTCGGCGAAGGCGACGACCTCCTTGAGGAAGCCGCGCACGCCGAGGAACTGCGACAGGTGCTCGCGGTGCTCGTCGCAGGCGAGCCAGGTCTTGCGGCGGTCCGGGGTGTGCAGCTTGGGGTTGTTCCACACCAGCACCCAGCCGGCGTCCGCCCGGCAGCCCTTGGCGGAGCAGATCGGCGTCTGCGGGGTGTCCATCGGGCCGTCCTCAGCGTTAGGCGGGAAGAATGCACCGCCAGTCTGTCACGCCCGGTCGGGACGACCGGATCCGGGCATGGCGACGCCGGGCAGCCACGGGGGGAGCTGCCCGGCGTCGGTCCGTCGCTCCGACGGGGGATGCGGAGCGCGTACGCAGTATGTCACGCCACGACCCCCGGATGGGGAGGTCTTGCATGATTAATCTGAGCTTCTTTTGAGCTTTCGCCGAGCGGGGCGCGGGCGAAGCGGGGTGAAAAGGACGGTCAGTTCACGTCCTGTGAAGGATCGGTGGCAGAGGCCTTTGCCTCTCCTGTACCGGCAGTCGCACCCGCCCCACCCCTCCCACCGGGGCCCAGCATCAGCGG
Organism: Kitasatospora sp. NPDC101447; assembly: GCF_044767225.1. Classification (NCBI taxonomy): domain Bacteria; kingdom Bacillati; phylum Actinomycetota; class Actinomycetes; order Kitasatosporales; family Streptomycetaceae; genus Kitasatospora; species Kitasatospora sp. NPDC101447. The sequence goes on along the minus strand of NZ_JBIWNL010000053.1, from coordinate 27,393 downwards.
GGTGTCCGAGGGGATGTCGAAGGTGCTCGGCAGGCCCGGGGCCCGCTCCCGTCCGGCGTTCGCTATCAACACGGCGAAGTAGGGCAGCAGCACGCCGCCGGCCAGTGCCACGAACGCCAGCCAGCGCTGGACGTCCCACAGCACCACCGCGAGCAGTACGCAGACGGTGCGGAGCAGCATCGAGACGACGTAGCGGCGCTGGCGCCCCCGGACGTCCTCGCTGAGGCTGCTGCGCGCCCCCGTGATCCGGAAGACCCGGCCGTCGCCGGCGCTCTTGCCCATGTGTCCTACCGCCCTCGTCGCGCACCCGCGCGCCTGGCCGCGCGGCCTCCTCACGGTACGCCCGGGTTGGCGGGGCGACGAGACCGGGTGGGGCGGACCCACCCGGTCGGGTGCCCGATGGGCCTGTCCGGCGGAGCGGACGGGCCGGCCCGGGGCGGCCGGCGGGTGTGCGCGTCGAGGGCGCGCGTCGGGTGGGCCCGTCGGAGGCCCGCCGGGGGCGGGTGCCCGGCTACGAGCGCCGGGAGAGGTACTGCGGCGGTACGGCGTCGGTGAGCCAGACGCCGTTCTCGCTGACCCGGAACTCGTGGCCGGCCGCCGCCATCGCGGCGGCGTTCACCGTCAGCACCACCGGGCGGCCGTGCCGGGCGCCGACCCTGGTCGCCGTCTCGGTGTCGGCCGAGAGGTGGACGTCCTGGCGGGCCATCGGGCGCAGGCCCTCGCGGAAGATCGCCGCGAGGTGCCGGTCGGCGGTGCCGTGGTAGAGCACGTGGGGCGGCACGGCGGCGGCCAGACCGAGGTCGACCGCCACCGTGTGGCCCTGGTTCGCGCGGATCGAGAGGCCGTCCGGTGAGTAGCCGAAGCGGCGCTTGTTGTTGGTGGTCACCACGTGGTCCAGCTCGACCCGGGTCAGCCGGTTGCCCTTGGCCGCCAGCGCGGCGAGCAGCACGTCGATCCGGACCCAGCCGGCCTCGTCCAGCGTGACACCCACCCGGTCGGGGTCGTGCCGCAGGATGCGGGCCAGCATCTTGCTGGTCTTGACCAGCCGCTTCTCGTCCATCATGTCTCTCGTATCCCCCGTCGGTCAGTGGCTATGAGGCCTGGCTGACCGAACTCATGTTGAAGTCCGCGACACGCACGGGTGGCATCGCGGTGCGGGTGAACCAGTCGCTCCACTCGCGGGGCAGGCAGTGCTCGGTGCGGCCCACCTCGGTGATCCGGTCCAGGAGGTCCACCGGGGACTCGTTGAACCGGAAGTTGTTGACCGCGCCGACGACCTCGCCGTTCTCCACCAGGTAGACGCCGTCCCGGGTGAGGCCGGTGAGCAGCAGCGTCGCCGGGTCCACCTCGCGGATGTACCAGAGGCAGGTGAGCAGCAGGCCGCGTTCGGTGCGGGCGATCATCTCGTCCAGGGTCGGCGCCGACTCCTGGCCGGCCGTCTCCAGGACGAGGTTGTCGATCGCCGGACGGACCGGCAGCCCGGTCAGGCCGGCCGAGTGGCGGCTGGTGACGAGGTCGTTCAGCACGCCCCCGCGGATCCACTCGGTGGCGGCGACCGGTTCGCCGTTGTCGAAGACCGAGGCGTCCCCGCCGGTGGAGTGCGTGAGCACGAACGGCGGGGCCTGCAGGCCGGGCTCCTGCGGGTCGGAGCGCAGCGTCAGCGGCAGCCCGCTGAGCTTGTCGCCGATCCGGGTGCCGCCGCCGGGCTTGGAGAACACCGTCCGGCCCTCGTGGGCGTCCCGGCCGCCGCAGGACCAGCTGAGGTAGACCATCAGGTCGGCGACGGCCGACGGCGGCAGCAGCGTCTCGTAGCGGCCGGCCGGCAGGTCCACCTTGCGGGCGCCCCAGCCGAGGCGCTTGGTCAGTTCGGTGTGCAGGGCGGCGACGTCGACGTCGGTGAAGTCCCGGGTGGCGGCGCCGATCCAGGCCGAGCCGGACAGGTCGGCGGTCTTGGCGTTGAACTCGACCATGCCGGTGGGCTGGTCGTGGCGCAGCCGCAGGCCGGTGGAACTGCCCAGGTAGCTGGAGGTCACCTCGTGCCGGGCGAAGCCGTACAGCAGCTCGCCCTGGGCGGCGGCGCAGGCGAAGGCCTCGCCGAGGGCCGGGCCGAAGGCGTCGAAGACCGCGATCGAGGTCTCCGCGGGCGGCTCGGTGAAGTCCGGGGACGCGGGCCGGTCGGCGACCAGGGGCTGGGCGTCCTCGGCCGGGCCGGCCGCGCGGGCGGCCTGCTCGGCGGCCCGGACCAGGCCCTCGACCTCCTCCGGGGTGACGGCGTCGCGGGAGACCACACCGGAGGCGGTGCCCTCGGCGCCGGCGACGGTGGCGATCACGGTCAGCCGGCGGCCGCGGGTGACGCCGTTGGTGGTCAGGGCGTTGCCCGCCCAGCGCAGGTTGGCGGTGGAGTCCTCGTCGGCGATCACCACGCAGCCGTCGGCGCGGGAGAGGCCGAGCGCCAGCTCGACGAGTTCGTGGGGCTGCATCGCGGTCATCAGTGACCCGCCTCCTGCTGGGTGTTGAGCACGTTGACGTTCCGGAACAGCGCCGACGGGCAGCCGTGGCTGACGGCCGCGACCTGACCGGGCTGCGCCTTGCCGCAGTTGAAGGCGCCGCCGAGGACGTAGGTCTGCGGGCCGCCGACCGCCGCCATCGAGCCCCAGAAGTCGGTGGTGGTGGCCTGGTAGGCGAAGTCCTTGACCTGGCCCGCGAGTTCGCCGTTCTTGATGGCGTAGGCGCGCTGCCCGGTGAACTGGAAGTTGTACCGCTGCATGTCGATCGACCAGGAGCGGTCGCCGACGATGTACAGGCCGTTCTCCACGTCGGCGAACAGGCCCTCGGTGTCCGGGCCGTCGGCGGCCGGCCGGAGCGAGACGTTGGCCATCCGCTGGACCGGGACGTGCGCCGGGGAGTCCGCGAAGGCGCAGCCGTTGGAGCGCTCGAAGCCCTTCAACTTGGCCATGCCGCGGTCCAGTTGGTAGCCGACCAGGACGCCGTCCCGGACCAGGTCCCAGGACTGGGTGGCGACGCCCTCGTCGTCGTAGCCGATGGTGGACAGGCCGTGCTCGGCGGTGCGGTCGCCGGTGACGTGCATCAGCTCGGAGCCGTACTTCAGTGAGCCGAGCTTGTCGAAGGTGGCGAAGGAGGTGCCGGCGTAGGCGGCCTCGTAGCCGAGCGCGCGGTCGAGCTCGGTGGCGTGGCCGATCGACTCGTGGATGGTGAGCCACAGGTTGGTCGGGTCGATGACCAGGTCGTAGCGGCCGGCCTCGACGCTCGGGGCCCTCATCTTCTCGGCGAGCAGGACGGGCAGCTCGGCCAGCTCGGCGTCCCAGTCCCAGCCGGTGCCGGTGACGTACTCGTAGCCGCGGCCGACCGGCGGGGCCAGCGTCATCATCGAGTCGAAGGCGCCGGTGCGCTCGTCGACCGAGGTGGCCTCCAGCTCGGAGTGCACCCGGATCCGCTGCTGGGTGGTCACCGTGCCCGCGGTGTCCGCGTAGAACTTGTTCTCCTGGATGGTCTTCAGGGCCGCCTGGACGTGCGAGACGCCCTCGGCGGCCAGCAGCCGGGAGCTGCGCTCGGCGAGCAGCGCGGTCTTCTCGGCGTCCGGCACCTCGAAGGGGTTGACCTCGTACGCGGAGACCCAGGTGACGTCCCGGTGGACCGGCTCGTCGGCCAGCTCGACCCGCTCGGTGGAGCCGGCCGCCCGGCTGATCCCGCCGGACAGGCGGGCCACCGCGACGGCCTGCTCGGCGACCTTCGCCGCGGCGGCGGTGGTGAGGTCCACGCCGGCGGCGAAGCCCCAGGCGCCGTCCAGCAGCACCCGGACGGCGAAGCCCAGCTGCACGCCGTCGGAGGTGCCGGCCGGACGGGCGTCGCGCAGCCGCCAGGAGGCGCTGCGGATCCGCTCCAGACGGAAGTCGGCGTGGTTCGCGCCGAGTTCGCGGGCCCGGGTGAGGGCGGCGTCGGCGAGGGTGCGCAGCGGCAGGGCGAGGAACAGCGGGTCGACGGCGCGCCCGGTCGGGGCGCCGGAGCGGTCGGCCGGAGGGATCGGAGGCAATCGGGCTCCCAGGTCGCGGAGGGTGGCGGTGCGGCGCCACAGGGGCGTCCGCACCGCATCATTCCCGTCCACCGGGCTTCCGGCCAGCGCATTTCGTCCGGTGCGCTGCGGTTTCGGCCAGTACGACCGTCAGACCGGCAGCCTTTTCGGGCCGTCGACCACCTCCGTGGCGGGAGCGGTCGGGGCCCGCGCCGCGGCGGGCCGTCAGCCGACGGACTCCCACCAGCCGTCGAGCTCCGGCGGGTTGTCGACGTCCACCCGCTCGCCGGGGCGCGGCACCGCCAGCGGGACGGCGTGCGCCTTGGCCTCGTCGACCAGCCGCTCGATCGGCTCGGCCCACCGGTGCAGGCCCAGGTTGAAGGTGCACCAGTGGACGGGCACCAGCAGGCCGGCCGTCAGGTCCCGGTGGGCGAGGACGGCGTCCTCGGGGGTCATGTGGATGTCCGCCCAGGCCGCGTCGTAGGCGCCGATCTGGACCAGCGCGGCGTCGAACGGGCCGTGCTGCTCGCCGATCCGCGCGTAGCCCTCGAAGTAGCCGGAGTCGCCGGTGTAGAACACCTTGCGGTTCGGGCCGGCGATCACCCAGGAGCCCCAGAGGGTGGTGTTGCGGGTCAGCCCGCGGCCGGAGAAGTGGTGCGCGGCGGTCAGGGTGAGCACCAGCTCGCCCAGGTTGCAGGTCTCGTCCCAGTCCAGCTCGATGATCCGGTGCTCCGGGACGCCCCAGCGGCGCAGGTGGGAGCCGATGCCGAGCGGCACCGCGAAGGGCGCGGACTGGCTGCGCACCAGGCGCTTGACCGTCGCCATGTCCAGGTGGTCGTAGTGGTCGTGCGAGATCAGCACCGCGTCGACCGGCGGCAGCTCCTCCAGCTCGACCGGCACCGGGTGCAGCCGCTTGGGGCCGATGTGCGCGGAGGGGGAGCAGCGGTCGCTCCAGACCGGGTCGAGCAGTACCCGGAAGCCCTCGATCTCCACCAGCGCGGAGGCGTGCCCGTACCAGGTGATCTCCACGCCCTCGGCGGCCGGACCGGGCGGGGTGGCCGGGCGGACGGTCGGCACCGGGTGGGCGGGGACGCGGCCCTCGCGCTCGAAGAGCATCCGGCGGGCGGTGGCACCGTCGAAGCCGGGGGCCCCCGAGGTGCGGGCGAGCGTGGAGGGCGCGTTGTGGAAGACGCCGTCGCGGTACTGCGGGGAGTTGCGCACCCGCTCCTCGCGTTCGCCGTCCGGCCGGCGTCCGAACGCCGCCGGAAGGTCACGCAGCGACCAGGCGGCCGTGCCCAGGCCGGCCGCCAGGGCGGTGAGGGCCAGCAGTCGTCCGCGTCGGGAGGTGTTCCCGGGCCGTGCCTTGGTCATCCGCTCTGCCTTCGTCGCTCGCCGGGATGGTCGGGTGAACGGTACGGCAGGTTCCGGGCCCGCCCGTACCGAGGGGGCAACGGGTGCGCCCGCCCGTGTTGTTCCCGTACAGTCCCGCCGATCCGGGCCGGGCCCGGGGCCTGGGCGGTTTCGCCGGGACGGCCCGGGGACGGCGGGCACGCGTTGTCGGATTGCGACAGTTCCTTCGGTGCGGCGCTGTGGGAGCCCGATGCGCCGACACCGCCGACCGCCCGATAGCGTCACACTGCGTACGCAATCCGACGTACCGCTCACACACGGAGAGAGGTGGATCGTTGAGCCGCTCGGTTCTCGTCACCGGAGGAAACCGGGGCATCGGCCTCGCGATCGCCCAGGCCTTCGCCGAGGCGGGCGACAAGGTCGCCATCACCAGCCGCTCGGGCGAGGTGCCCGAGGGCCTGGAGAAGTACGACGTCCTCGCGGTCCGCTGCGACATCACGGACGCCGCACAGGTCGACGCCGCCTTCACCGAGATCGAGCAGAAGCACGGCGCGGTCGAGGTGCTGGTCGCCAACGCGGGCATCACCAAGGACACCCTGCTGCTGCGCATGTCGGAGGAGGACTTCACCTCCGTCGTGGACACCAACCTGACCGGCACCTTCCGGGTGGTCAAGCGCGCCTCCAAGCTGATGATGCGCGCCAAGAAGGGCCGTGTCGTGCTGATCTCGTCCGTGGTGGGCCTGTCCGGCTCGCCGGGCCAGGCGAACTACGCCGCCTCCAAGGCCGGCCTGGTGGGCTTCGCCCGGTCGCTGGCGCGCGAACTCGGCCCGCGCAACATCACCGTCAACGTGGTCGCCCCCGGCTTCGTCGACACCGACATGACCGCCGTGCTCAGCGACGAGCGCCGCGCGGAGATCGTCGCGGGCGTGCCGCTGGGCCGCTACGCTGCGCCCGCCGAGGTCGCGTCCACCGTGCGGTTCCTCGGGTCGGAAGAGGCCGCGTACATCACCGGAGCCGTCATTCCCGTCGACGGCGGATTGGGCATGGGTCACTGATCATGAGTGGAATCCTCGAAGGCAAGCGCATCCTGATCACCGGCGTGCTGATGGAGTCCTCCATCGCCTTCCACGCCGCGAAGCTCGCGCAGGAGCAGGGCGCGGAGATCATCCTCACCGCCTTCCCGCGCCCGAGCCTGACCGAGCGGATCGCCAAGAAGCTGCCGCACCCGGTCAAGGTGCTGGAGCTGGACGTCTCCAACCCGGAGCACCTGGCCGGCATCGCCGACCAGGTCCGCGAGCACCTGCCGAGCCTGGACGGCATCGTCCACTCGATCGGCTTCGCCCCGCAGGACGCCCTGGGCGGCAACTTCCTGAACACGCCGTGGGAGTCCGTGGCCACGGCGATGCACGTCTCGGCGTACTCGCTGAAGTCGCTGACCATGGCGCTGCTGCCGCTGATGCAGGACGGCGGCTCGGTGGTCGGCCTGACCTTCGACGCCCAGTTCGCCTGGCCGCAGTACGACTGGATGGGCCCGACCAAGGCCGCCTTCGAGGCGACCAACCGCTACCTCGCCCGCTACCTGGGCGAGCGCGACATCCGCTGCAACCTGGTCTCGGCCGGTCCGCTCGGCTCGATGGCCGCCAAGTCCATCCCGGGCTTCGAGCAGCTGGCCGACACCTGGAACCAGCGCTCCCCGCTGAAGTGGGACCTGAGCGACCCGGAGCCGGCCGGCCGCGGCATCGTCGCGCTGCTGTCGGACTGGTTCCCGAAGACCACCGGCGAGATCATCCACGTCGACGGCGGTCTGCACGCCATCGGCGCCTGACACCCCGCCCGTACGCCGCTGCCCGGCACCCCTCCCGCAGGGGGTGCCGGGCAGCGGCGTTCCGTCATGCCCGCACGTCGGCGACGTGCGACGGCCCGCGGTGCCCGGGGGTCACCCCTCGGTCGTCCCGCAGGCGCCGATGGCGCGGCCGGCCTCGACCGAGGCGCGCTGGGCGTCGCGCGCCCGGATGGCCTCCAGGATGGTGTCGTGGCCGATGTAGCGCTCGGCGATCAGCTCGGGGCCGACGTCGTGCCGCAGGTGCTCACGGGTGACCTCGCCGAGGTCGGCGTAGACGGCGAGCAGCACGTCGTTGTGGGAGGCGGCCACCACGGCCTGGTGGAAGGCGGCGTCGGCCTGGACGAAGTCCTCGGCGTCACCGGAGTGCCAGGCGTTCTCCCGGCGGGCCAGCGCGCCGTCCAGCAGCTCCAGGTCGCGCTCGGTGCGGCGCCGGGCGGCCAGGCCGGCCGCCGACGTCTCCAGCGCCGCCCGCAGCTCGGCGACCTGCGCCTGGTCGGCGTCGGCGAACCGGCGGTGCATCACCCCGGCCAGTTCGCTGGTGGCCAGCACGTAGGTGCCGGAGCCCTGCCGGATGTCGAGCAGGCCGTTGTGCGCGAGGGCGCGTACGGCCTCGCGCACGGTGTTGCGCGCGACGCCCAGCTGCTCCACCAGGGCGGCCTCGGTGGGGATGCGCGAGCCCACCGGCCACTCCCCGGAGGTGATCTGGGCGCGCAGCTGGGCGATCACCTGGTCGGACAGCGGGGTGCGCCTCGGCGAGGACAGCGCCACGGGGACTCCTTGCGACTACGGCTCGGGGCGGCCTTGGTGGAACGTGACCGGTGGATGAACGGTCGGCACATCATGCCAATTCCAGGGTGCATCAATTCATCCCATCATTCTATGATGGCGCACATGCCCGCAGCAGAGACCACCGCTTCCCCGCGGAACGAGGCCGGGCCGCAGACCGAGCGGCCCGTCGATTCCGCCCCTTCCAAGACCCCCTCCAAGTACCTCGGCGTGCTCTTCGCCGTCGCGATCGCCGCCGCCGCCGTCAACCTGCGCCCCGTGGTCACCAGCCTCGGGCCGCTGCTCGACCCGGTCCGCGCCGACCTCGGGATGAACCCGACCCTCGCCGGGCTGCTCACCGCCGTCCCGTCGCTGTGCTTCGCGCTGTTCGGCTTCGCCGCGCCGGCCGCGGCCCGCCGGATCGGCCCGATCGCGGTGGTCACGGCCGGCATGGCCGCCATCACCGCGGGCGTGCTGGCCCGCTCCTTCGCCGGCGGCACCGCGGTGTTCCTGCTGCTGACCGCGCTCGCCCTGGCCGGCGTGGCGGTCGCCAACGTGCTGCTGCCGGTGGTGATCAAGCGGTACTTCCCGGAGAAGGTCGGCCCGATGATCGGCCTCTACTCCATGGCGCTGTCCGCCGGCACCGCGCTCGCCGCGCTGGTCAGCGTGCCGCTGACCAACGCACTCGGCGGGGACTGGCGCCACGGCCTGGGCGCCTGGGCCGGACTGGGCGCGCTCGCCCTGGTGCTGTGGCTGCCGGTGCTGATCGCCAAGCGCGAGCGCGGTGAGCGGGCCGCCGGCGCCGCCGCCCCCGCCAGGCTGCCGATCACCCGCAGCCGTACGGCCTGGGCGCTGGCCTGCTTCTTCGGCCTCCAGGCCACCGGTGCGTACGTGGTGATGGGCTGGCTGCCGAAGATCTTCCAGGACTCCGGTGTCGACAAGGGCACCTCGGGGGCGCTGCTCGCGGTCACCATGGTGGTCGGCGTGCCGGTCTCCTTCGTGCTGCCCAACCTGGCCGCCCGGCGCGGTGACCAGCGGCTCTTCGTGGTGGTGCTGGCCTGCTGCGGCATCGCCGGCTACACCGGTCTGGCACTCGCCCCGGACGGGGCGCCGTGGGTCTGGGCCGTCCTGGTGGGCCTGTCGAACTGCGCCTTCCCGCTGGTGCTGACCATGATCGGGCTGCGGGCCCGGACGGCGGGCGGGGTGGCCCAGCTGTCCGTCTTCGCGCAGGGCGTCGGCTACCTGATCTCCGTCCTGGGCGTGATCCTGATCGGCCCGATCTACCAGATCACCGGCGAGTGGTACTGGCCGCTGGGCTTCCTGGCGCTGCTGCTGGTGCCGCAGATGCTGTTCGGCCTGCGGGCCGCCCGGCCCCGCCACATCGAGGACGAGGCGGTCCGTCCGGCGGCGGCCGTCCGGGCCTGACACCGGGCGGCCGGGGCCCGGGCTCTTCGGGGTCGGGCCCCGGGGTCGGTCCCCGGGCTCGAAGGTCAAGCTCCGGCCAAGGCGGCGGGGCCGCCGGGGGACGGGCGTGTTCGGGATGGGAGAATTCCCGACATGCCCGTTCTCGACCCGAACCCCACCGACGGCCGCAAGCAGCTCGGCCGCATCGCCCTCGCCTTCGCCGCCATCGTGGTGCTGGTGGCGGTCATCGCCTCCGTCGCCACCTCGATGGGCTGACGGCCGTCCGACCGTAGCCCGACCGCCGTCCGAAGCCCCGGTGAACGGGGCATGATGGCACCCGACACCCGAGGGGGTGGCGGCAACCGGGAGCATCGCGCCGCCGGGCGGCTTTTCTGCCAAGCTTGCTGGGTATGAGCGCCGACACGCCCCGCAGGATCATCGTTCTCCGCCATGCCAAGGCCGACTGGCCGAACGGCGTGGACGACCATGAGCGGCCCCTGGCCGACCGGGGCCGCCACCAGGCCCCTGACGCCGGCCGCTGGCTGGTCGATTCCGGCATCAATCCCGACTACGTGCTCTGCTCCACGGCCCTGCGCACCCGCGAGACCTGGAAGCTGGCGGTGCACGAGCTGCCCAAGCGGCCCCGCAAGACCGTGTACGAGGACCGGATCTACGAGGCCAGCCCGGGCGAGATCATCGCGGTCCTCCAGGAGACCCCGGAGGAGTACGCGGACGTGGTGCTGGTCGGCCACAACCCCGGTGTGCTGGGCCTGACCCAGGTGCTGGCCGGGGACGCGGGCGACCGGGACGCGCTGGAACGGCTGCGGCTCGGCGGATTCCCGACGGCGGCGATCGCGGTGCTCAGCTTCAGCGGCTCCTGGAAGGGCGTCGAGCCGGGCGTGGCCGAGCTGGTCTCGTACTACACGCCGCAGGACTGACCCGGTACGCACGCGGAACGCAGTTGAGGGGCGCGCGGACCGGTCCGCGCGCCCCTCGCCGTCGTCGTGGCCCTCCTCGGGCGGGCCCTCCTCGGTCGGCCGCAGCTCGCCGCTACTCGGCCGCTACTCGGCTGCTACTCGCCCGCGGTCGCTCGTCCGCGGGCCGCGCTCACTCGTCCTCGGTCGGGGTGCCGTGCAGCGCGTCGGCCGCCTCGACCTCCTCGCGGGTGATGCCCAGCAGGTAGAGCACGGTGTCCAGGAACGGCACGTTCACCGCGGTGTCGGCGGCCTCGCGCACCACCGGCTTGGCGTTGAACGCCACCCCGAGCCCGGCCGCGTTCAGCATGTCCAGGTCGTTGGCGCCGTCGCCGATCGCCACCGTCTGCTCCAGCGGCACCTTAGCCTGCTCGGCGAAGCGGGCCAGCCAGCGGGCCTTGCCGGCCCGGTCCACGATCTCGCCGACCACCCGGCCGGTGAACCTGCCGTCCACCACCTCCAGGGTGTTGGCCGCCGCGAAGTCCAGCCCCAGCTGCTCCACCAGGTGGTCGGTGACCTGGGTGAACCCGCCGGAGACCACCGCGACCTGGAAGCCGAGGCGCTGCAGGGTGCGGATCAGGGTGCGCGCGCCCGGCGTGAAGCGGACCTCGGCACGGACCTTCTCCGTCACCGAGGCGTCCAGCCCGGCCAGCAGCGCCACCCGGGCCCGCAGCGACTCGGCGAAGTCCAGCTCGCCGCGCATCGCCGCCGCCGTCACCTCGGCGACCTGCTCCTCGCAGCCCGCGTGGGCGGCGAACAGCTCGATCACCTCGTCCTGGATGAGCGTGGAGTCGACGTCCATGACCACCAGGCGCTTGGCCCGGCGCTCCAGCCCGGCCGCGACCACCGCGACGTCCACCCGCTGGGTGGCCGCCTCCTGGGCCAGCTCGGCCCGCAGCTCCTCGGTGGCCACACCGGAGACGGCCAGCTCGACCGCCGTCACCGGGTACTTGGCGAGCCGGAAGACCCGGTCGATGTTGCCGCCCGCCGCGGTGATCCGGGAGGTCAGCGCGGAGACGGCGGCGGCGGTCAGCGGGTGACCGAGCACCGTGACGTGCGAACGGCCCTCGCGGCGCGGCCGGTTGTCGCCGATGCCGGAGAGGATCTCGGCCTGGAGCTTCTGCTCGTCGGCCCAGCGGTGGACGGTGGCCCGCAGCCCGCCCTCGGCGCCGGGCGCGGCGGGCGGGGTGACCAGGGCGCACAGCGTGATGCGGCCACGGGTCACGACCTGCTCGATGTCGATGACGTCGACGCCGAAGCCGGCCAGCGTCGCGAAGAGGCCGGCGGTGATGCCGGGGCGGTCCTTGCCGAACACCTTGACGAGCAGGGTGCGCTCGTCCGCGGTCCGGGGCTGGGCGGCGGGGAGGGGCTCAGCGGCCAGGGGCGATGCGTTCATGGTGTCTCCCACGCTACCCGTCGGCGGGTGGCCCGAGGGCACCCGTCCCACCTCGCGGGACGCCGCGGTCGCGCGCTCCGGTAGCAGCCTGGTCACAGTCACCCGGGCCGACTTTCATCGGCGGTCGGCGGGCTGGAATGATTCCCCCCGTCAGTCATCAGGAACATCGCACCCCCGGCGGGGGGCCAAATTCGGGGGAACCGAGAGAGCGGGGCAGGCGAGCAGTGCCGCAACTCGTCATTGAGATCAACGGACAGCAGCGGACTCTGGAGCCCGGGCGGTCCTACACCATCGGGCGCAACCCGCAGTCGGACTTCCCGTTCGACGACGCCAGGGTCTCCTGGCACCACGGGACCATCAGCTTCAACGGCAGCGGTTGGCAGCTGGACGACCACGGCAGCACCAACGGCACGTACGTCGCCGGCGCCCGCACCATGCAGGCCCAGCTGTTCCCCGGAGCCGTCGTCAACCTGGGCAACCCGGAGAACGGCCCCCGGCTCGGTTTCTCCGCGCCCGCACAGGCCGCCGCCCCGCACACCACCCCCGTGCACGAGGCCGCCACCGCCCGCGGCCCGGTGCCGCAGCCGCAGGCCTGGCCGCAGCAGGACCCGTACCAGCAGCCGCAGCAGCAGGCGTGGGCCGGCCAGCAGCAGGCCCAGCAGCCGTTCCCGCAGCAGCAGCAGTACGCGCCGCAGGCCCAGCACGGCTTCCCGCAGCAGCAGGGCTTCCCGCAGGACCAGGGCTTCACCCCGCCGCCGCAGCAGCACGACGGCGGTGGCCCGCAGCCGACGATGATCCGCCGGCTGGCCGACATGACGCGCACGCTGCGCATCGGCCGTGCGCTCGACAACGACATCGTGGTCTCGGACCTCCAGGTGTCCCGCCACCACGCCGAGCTGCGCCAACTGCCGGACGGCCGCTGGGAGATCGTCGACCTCGGCAGCCACAACGGCATCTTCCTCAACGGCCAGCGGGTCCAGCGTCAGCTGATGGGCGCGCAGGACCGCCTGACCGTCGGCCACTCCACCTTCACCCTGGTCGGCGACCAGCTGCAGGAGTTCGTCGACACCGGCGCCGTCTCCTTCTCCGCCCGCCACCTGACCGTCGAGGTCGAGCACAAGGGCGCCAAGAAGATCCTGCTCAACGACGTCAGCTTCGGCGTCCCGGAGAAGTCCCTGGTCGCGGTCATCGGCCCGTCCGGCTCCGGCAAGTCCACCCTGCTGCGCGCCCTCACCGGCTACCGCCCCGCCGACCGCGGCGAGGTGCTGTACGACGGGCGCAACCTCTACAAGCAGTTCGCCGAACTCCGCTCGCGCATCGGCCTGGTGCCGCAGTCCGAGATCCTGCACCGCGAGCTCACCGTCCGGAAGGGCCTCAAGTACGCGGCCCGGCTGCGCTTCCCCGGCGACACCGAGGCCCGCGAGCGCGACGCCCGGATCGACGAGGTGCTGTACGAGCTGCGCCTGGACAAGCGCGCCGACAACAAGATCACCGCGCTCTCCGGTGGCCAGCAGAAGCGCGTCTCGGTCGCCCTGGAGCTGCTCACCAAGCCGTCGCTGATCTTCCTGGACGAGCCCACCTCGGGCCTCGACCCGGGCATGGACCGCGAGGTCATGCAGATGCTGCGCGGCCTCGCCGACGACGGCCGCACCATCCTGGTCGTCACCCACTCGGTGGCCGAACTCGCGCTCTGCGACCGGCTGCTGGTGATGGCGCCGGGCGGTTCGGTGGCCTACTTCGGCCCGCCGGACGAGGCGCTGCACTTCTTCGGGTACGAGACCTGGGCGGACGTCTTCCAGGCCTTCGAGAACTACCCGGACCACGACTGGGCCGGCCGCTACCGCGGTTCGGTGCACTACCAGCAGTACTCCGCCCCGACCGTCGAGGCGGGCGAGGTGCAGCACGTCCAGGTCGCCCAGGAGGCGGTCAAGCCGCCGAAGCCGCAGAGCTGGGGCTCCCAGCTGTGGACCCTGATGCGGCGCTACATGTCGGTGCTCGCCTCGGACCGCGGCTTCCTGGCACTGTCGGTGCTGCTGCCCGCGGTCATCGGCGCGGTCAGCGTGCTGATCCCCAACGCGCCGGGGCTCGCGCCGAACCCGAAGTCGCAGCTCGGACTGAACAGCGGGGCCGCGACGATCCTGCTGATCCTGGCCATCGGGGCCTGCTTCTCCGGCGCCGCCAACTCGGTCCGGGAACTGATCAAGGAACGGGCGATCTACGAACGGGAACGGGCCACCGGGCTCTCCCGGTCGGCGTACATGATGTCCAAGATCATCGTGCTGGGCTTCTTCAGCGTGATCCAGGGCGCCATCATCTCCGCCGTCGGCTTCCTGCCGCGCAAGCTCCCCGAGCACGGCCTGATCGTCAAGAACCTGCCGATCATCGAGATGACCATCGGCATGATCCTGCTCAGCTTCGCCGCCATGATGTTCGGGCTGATGATCTCCGCCCTGGTGAAGACCGCCGAGAAGACCATGCCGCTGCTGGTCATGTTCGCCATCGTCCAGGTCGTCTTCACCGGCTGCCTGTTCCAGATCTTCGGCAAGCCCGGCCTGGAGCAGGTCGCCTGGCTGATGCCGGCCCGCTGGGGCACCGGCATCGTCTCCACCACGCTCGACCTTTCCAAGCTCATGGGCCCCTGGAACAAGGACTTCCAGCACCCGGACTACGACCCGCTGTGGAAGCACGCGGTGGCCCAGTGGGCGATTGACGCGGGCGTGCTCATCGTGATCTCGGTCGCGATCGGCGTCCTGGTCACCCGGCTCCAGCGCCGGCACGAGCCCGAGGTCATGCAGAAGGGCTGAGCCCGCTGCCCGACCGCCGAGGGGCGGCCTTCCCGACCGGGGAGGCCGCCCCTCCGCCGTTCCCCCGCCCGCTGCCCGCCGCCCGGCCCGAACCACGGGCCCGGCGCCGTGTGGGTCCGACGGCCTAGGTCCCCGGACCTGCGACCGCCCCGGCCGCAGGCGGACGCGACCGCCCCGGCCGCGGCGGTAGTTTGGCGGTATGCCCAGCACCACCGGAGACCACCCGGCCCACCAGGGCCCACTGCCCGCCTGCGACCCCTGCCTGTCCGGGATCGAGGCCGTCAGCCAGGCGCTGCTCGCCATGAGCCGACACCTGGAGGTCCGCGAGGTCCTGCGCCGCATCACCGCCTCCGCCCGGGAACTGCTCGGCGCCGAGTACGCGGCCCTGGGCGTGCCCGACGACCACGGCGGCTTCGCCCAGTTCGTGGTCGACGGCGTCACCGACGAGCAGTGGCGGGCGATCGGCCCGCTGCCCCGCCAGCACGGCGTGCTCGCCGCGATGCTGCACGAGACCGGCCCCATCCGCCTCGCCGACGTCCGCCGGGCGCCCGCCTTCGGCGGCTGGCCCTCCGCCCACCCCGAGATGGACGCCTTCCTCGGCATGCCGATCCTGGACACCGACGCGGCCGAGGACGAACCGCAGGTGCTGGGCGTCGTCTTCCTCGCCAACAAGCGCGGCGGCGGCCTCTTCACCGACCACGACGAGGAACTGCTGCGGATCCTCGCCGCCCACGCCGCCCTCGCCCTCTCCAACGCCCGGCTGTACGAGCGCAGCCGCGAACTGACCCTGGCCGGCGAGCGCGCCCGGATCGCGCACGACCTGCACGACGCCGTCTCGCAGAAGCTCTTCTCGCTGCGCCTCACCGCCAAGGCCGCCGCCAAGCTCGTCGACCGCGACCCGGCCCGGGCCCGCGCCGAACTCGCCGAGGTGGCCCGGCTGGCCGCCGAGGCCGCCGACGAACTGCGCGCCGTCGTCGTGGAGTTGCGCCCCGCGGCACTGGAGGAGGACGGGCTGAGCGCCACCCTCGCCTCCCAGGTGCAGCTCCTCGACCGGGCGCACACCGCCGACGTCGCCTACGCCGCCGACGGCGTCCGCGCCCTGCCGCCCGCCCAGGAGGCCGCCCTGCTGCGGGTCGCCCAGGAGGCGCTGCACAACGCGCTGCGGCACTCCGACGCCGGCCGGGTCACCGTCACCCTGGCCGGGACGCCCGCGCGCGGCGCCGTGCTGCGGGTGCGCGACGACGGGCGCGGCTTCGACCCCGAATCCGTCCGCCGGGCCGGCCGCCACCTCGGCCTGGCCTCGATGCGCGACCGCGCGGCCGCCGTCGGCGGCACGCTCACCCTGGAGTCGGCCCCCGGCCGGGGGACGCTCGTCGAGATGGAGGTCCCCGGTGCCTGAGAGCACACCGTCGATCCGCGTCCTGCTGGTCGACGACCACCAGGTGGTCCGGCGCGGGCTGCGCACCTTCCTGGAGGTCCAGGACGACATCGAGGTGGTCGGGGAGGCCGCCGACGGGGCGGAGGGCGTCGAGCGGGCCCGCGCACTCGACCCCGACGTGGTCCTGATGGACCTCAAGATGCCCGGCGTCGACGGGATCGAGGCGCTGCGCACCCTCAAGGGCGAGGGCAGCCGGGCCCGGATCCTGATCGTCACCAGCTTCACCGAGCACCGCACGATGGTCCCCGCGCTGCGGGCCGGCGCCGCCGGGTACGTCTACAAGGACGTGGACCCGGAGGCACTGGCCGGGGCGATCCGCTCGGTGCACGCCGGCCACGTGCTGCTCCAGCCGGAGCTGGCCGAGGCCCTGCTCTCCGACGACGGCCCGCGCGCCCCGCAGGGCCGCGGCGGCACCCTCACCGAGCGCGAGCGCGAGGTGCTCGGCCACATCGCCGACGGCCGTTCCAACCGGGAGATCGCGCGCAGCCTGCACCTGTCGGAGAAGACGGTGAAGACCCACGTCTCCAACATCCTGATGAAGCTGGACCTCGCGGACCGCACGCAGGCCGCGCTCTGGGCGGTCCGCAACGGCGAGACCCGGGACGCCGCCGCGGACGCCTGAGGGGATGTCAGCGGGGTGTGCGAGGGTGGGCGCTGACACCGCATCGAGGGGGAGCCGTGGGGGAGCCACGCACGGTCTACGGGCCGGTCACACTGGCCGAGGCGCTGGGGCTGACGCAGCGCCTGTTCAAGCGGGCCCGGCGGTTCGGCCTGGTGCCGCCCCCGGACGTCGAGGACAAGCGCTGGTCCCGGGCGCTCGCCGAGCCGGTGCTGCTGCGGCGCGAGGAGATCGCCGCCGCCCTGGAGGCCGAGGCCGCCGAGCGCGCCGCGAAGTTCGCTCGGGCGACGGCCCGGGAACGCGATTCCTACGGGCCGGAGCTGCTGCGGCGCAGGCTCGGGCTGACCGGCTGGCAGTTCGAGGAGGCCCGGCAGCAGGGCCTGCTGCCCGAGCCGGACACCGAGGACGGCCAGTGGTCCGCGGACCTGGAGGCCCGTCTGCGGGCCGGTGCCGCGGAGCTCGTCGCCCGGCTGGGCACCGTGCCCCGGGTCGGCGCGGTCAAGGCCGCCACGGTCCTCGGGCAGGCCGCCGGGCTCCCGGTCGTGGCCGAGGACGTCCACCGGCTCACCGAAGCCGGGGTGCTCCGGCCCGACGGAGAGTTCAAGGGCAACCCCACGTACGGCGCCGAGTCCCTGCTCGCGGTGCCGGCCGCCGCGGTCGAGGAGGCGGTCACCGGCCGGCTGCGCCGGGCCGAGGCCGCCGCGGAGGCACTGCGGGCGCGGTCGGCGCAGAGCCTGTCGGCGGCGGAGGCGGCCGAGGAGCTGGGCTGGTCCGCCCGCCGCCTGGAGACCGTCACGGCGCGCGGCGGCCTGGCCGTCGGGCCCGACGGCCGGTACGACCGGGCGGAGGTGGCGGCCCTGGCCGAGGCGGACCCGTGGCGCTGACACCGCGGCCCGCCCCGGCGGCGCGCACCGTCCAACGGGTCGGCGTCCGGTGCACGAGGGGTCGCATTCCGGCCAGGTACGAGAGCCGTCCCGCGCGCCCTCAGCGGGCCTCGCGCTCGTCCACCAAGGCGTTGTAGGCGGCCACCTGGGCCCGCCGGGCGGTGCGCCGCAGCGGCGCCAGGACGGACTGCCGCGCGGCCATCTCGGAGGCGCTGACGGCCGCGCCGTGGCCGCCGGAGGCGATCGACAGCAGGGCGGACACCTGCCGGGCCGACTCCAGCACCCGCACCGCACGAGGCGGGTAGCCGGGCGCCAGCAGCTCGGCGTGCCCGCGCCGGCGGTACGCCTCCAGGGCGCGCAGCGCCTCCGGCCCGGCGCCGGCCACGTCGAGCCGGGTGAGCAGCACGGTCGCCTCGCGCAGCCCGTCCGCCAGCTCACGCTCGGCCTCGTGCAGCGACGGCACGTCCGCCGGCGGTGTGTCGTTCACCTCGGAGCAGCGCCACAGCACGGTCGCGGAGCGGTCCCCGGCCGGGCCGAACACCTCGACCTCCGGCACCAGCCCGAGCGGCACCCCCACCGCCAGGACGGCCTCGCCCGCGGCCATCGCGCGCTCGTTGAACGGCCCGGGGCCGGTCAGCCCCAGCGGGTGCCCGGCCGAGGGCAGCGCGAGGCGCAGGCCCTTCACCCCCAGCACCCGCAGCCGGCCCAGCGCCCAGGTCAGCCCGTGCTGCTCGCCCGGCTCGTCCCCGGGCAGCCCGGTCACCCGGTGGCTCTCGTCGGCGCCCAGCACGGCCGCGGCGGCGTTGTCGGGCGGCACCAGGCCCGCCAGCAGGGCGTTGCCCCAGGCGGCCAGCCGCCCCGAACGGGGCTCTTCGTACGGATTGTCGGCAGGAGTCGCGAGCATCCGGCCAGCCTACGGAATCGGCGGTCATCCGCGTGGCGTAGGTTTGCCCATGCGTGTGCGGCGCACCCACCCGTGCCCACCGGCTGCCGGAGTCGGCGTGCCGCCCGCACCGACGGCCGAGAATCTTGTTTTTGGGGAAGGCGTAGGCATGAGCGACGTGCTGGAGCTGGTGGACGTATCCGTGGTCCGGGAGGGGCGCGCGCTGGTCGACCAGGTCTCGTGGTCCATCTCCGAGGGTGAGCGCTGGGTCATCCTGGGCCCGAACGGCGCCGGCAAGACCACCCTGCTGCAGATCGCCTCCTCGTACCTGTTCCCGACCTCGGGCAAGGTCACCGTGCTGGGCGAGAAGCTGGGCGAGATCGACGTCTTCGAGCTGCGCTCCCGGATCGGCCTGGCCGGCGCCGCCATGTTCGACAAGCTGCCGGCCGAGCAGACCGTGCTGCAGACGGTGCTCACCGCCGCCTACGGGATGACGGTCAGCTGGCAGGAGAGCTACGAGCAGTCGGACGAGTCCCGCGCCCTCGCGCTGCTCGACCGCCTCGGCATGGCCGGCCTCACCGGCCGCAAGTTCGGCACCCTCTCCGAGGGCGAGCGCAAGCGCACCCTGATCGCCCGCGCCCTGATGACCGACCCCGAGCTGCTGCTGCTCGACGAGCCGGCCGCCGGCCTGGACCTCGGCGGGCGCGAGGACCTGGTCCGCCGGCTCGGCGCGCTCGCCCAGGACGAGTTCGCCCCGGCGATGGCGATGGTCACCCACCACGTCGAGGAGATCGCCCCCGGCTTCACCCACGTCCTGATGATCCGCCAGGGCAAGGTGCTCACGGCGGGCCCGATCGACACCGAGCTGACCGCCCGCAACCTCTCCAAGTGCTTCGGCCTGCCGCTCACCCTGGAGCGCCACGGCGACCGCTGGTCGGCCCAGGGCCTGCCGCTGGGCTGACGCCCCGTCCGCCGCTCCTCCGCCCCCCGTTCCGCCCCCTCTCCGCCCGTCCTGCGCGAGGCCGTCGGAACCGGTCGCACGTGCGACCGGTTTCCGCCCCTCGACCTGCGGGAACTGTCCGCCTCGAAGGCCTTCGCTCCCTAGGATGGACGTGTGGACAGCTGGATCTGGTGGCTCCTGGCCGCCGCAGGGCTCGGCATACCGCTGGTTCTCACCGCGATGCCGGAGTTCGCCATGTTCGCGGTCGGAGCGCTGGCCGCCGCCGGCGTGGCCGGGCTGGGCGGGGGAGTGGTCCTGGAGACCGTGACCTTCCTCCTGGTCTCGGTCGGGCTCGTGGTCTTCGTCCGCCCGATCGCCTACCGGCAGCTCCAGAAGGGCCCTCAGGTCAAGATGGGCATCGAGGCGCTGCACGGCGCCACCGCGGTCGTCGCGGAAACCGTCGACGGGGAGGGCGGCCGGATCAAGCTGAACGGCGAGATCTGGTCGGCCCGCGCGCTCCACCCGGAGCAGGTGTACCAGCCCGGGCAGCAGGTCGACGTCGTCGAAATCCAGGGCGCGACCGCCCTGGTCGTCTAGGGGAGAGTCCGTGGAACCCGTCCTTATCGTCCTGGTCGTCCTGGTCGTGGTGGCCTTCATCGCGCTGATCAAGACGATCCAGGTCATCCCACAGGCCAGCGCGGCGATCGTGGAGCGCTTCGGCCGCTACACCCGGACGCTCAACGCCGGACTGAACATCGTCGTCCCGTTCATCGACCGCGTCCGCAACCGGATCGACCTGCGCGAGCAGGTCGTCCCGTTCCCGCCGCAGCCGGTGATCACCCAGGACAACCTGGTCGTCAACATCGACACCGTCATCTACTACCAGGTCACCGACCCCCGCGCGGCCACCTACGAGGTCGCCAGCTACATCCAGGCGATCGAGCAGCTGACCGTCACCACGCTGCGCAACATCATCGGCTCGATGGACCTGGAGTCCACCCTGACCTCCCGCGAGGTCATCAACGCCGGTCTGCGCGGCGTCCTGGACGAGGCCACCGGCAAGTGGGGCATCCGGGTCAACCGCGTCGAGCTGAAGGCGATCGAGCCGCCGACCTCCATCCAGGACTCGATGGAGAAGCAGATGCGCGCCGACCGGGACAAGCGCGCCGCGATCCTCACCGCCGAGGGCCAGCGCCAGGCGCAGATCCTCAAGGCGGAGGGTGAGAAGCAGGCGGACGTCCTGCGGGCCGAGGGTGAGGCACAGGCCGCGGTGCTGCGCGCCGACGGTGAGGCGGCCGCGATCCGGACGGTCTTCGAAGCCATCCACGACGGTGACGCCGACCAGAAGCTGCTCGCCTACCAGTACCTGCAGACCCTGCCCGAGCTGGCCAAGGGCGACTCCAACAAGCTCTGGATCATCCCGAGCGAGGTCGGCGACGCGCTCAAGGGCCTCGGCGGTGCCTTCAACGGCCTGACCGGCAACGGCGGCGGGATCAACGGCGGTGCCGTCGCGGCGCCGAGCGTCCCGAAGGCGTCCCCGGCCACCCAGGTGCCGATCGACCCGGCGTCCGGGCCGCGGCCGGTGGACACCGACAAGGGCGCCGCCCGTCCCCGGGTGGACCCGACCCGGGAGTTCCCCAAGATCGACCCGGAGTGACCCGGACCGCAGTGACCCGGCCGCAGTGAGCGGTCGAGGCGTGCTCCGTCGAGGGCCCGCCGCCGTACGCCTCCCGTACGGCGGCGGGCCCTCGGGGTTTCCACGGCGCCGTCCGCGGCGGTGTGGCGTGCGTCCCGAATCGTGGGCGGGCCTGGCCGGGCGGGAGGGCGGTCCGGCATGATCCCCTCGGACAGGACCGAGAGGAGGAGTGACCCATGACGCTCTGGGAGGCGGTCGCCGTCCTGGTGGCCGGGGTCGGCGCCGGGATGATCAATGTGATCGTCGGTTCCGGCACCCTGATCACCTTCCCCGTCCTGCTCGCCGTCGGGATCCCGCCGGTCACCGCCAACGTCTCCAACTCCTTCGGCCTGGTGCCCGGTTCGCTCAGCGGCGTGATCGGCTACCGCCGCGAACTCGCCGACCAGGGGCGCCGGGTGCTGCGCCTGGGAACCGCCTCGCTGCTCGGTGGGCTGCTCGGCGCACTGCTGCTGATCAAGCTGCCGAGCGCGGCCTTCGACGCGATCGTCCCGGTGCTGATCCTGCTCGCGCTGGTCCTGGTGGTGATCCAGCCCCGGGTGGCCAGGGCCGTCGCCGCCCGCCGCCGGCCCGGTGGCGACCCGGACGGCAGCCCGGTGCTGCTGGTCGGGGTGTTCCTCACCGGCATCTACGGCGGCTACTTCGGCGCCGCGCAGGGTGTCCTGCTGATGGCGCTGATGGGCATGCTGCTGCAGGAGGACCTGCAGCGGATCAACGGGGTGAAGAACGCCCTGGCGATGATCGTCAACGCCGTCGCCGCGCTCTTCTTCCTGTTCACCTCGACCGTGAACTGGGCGGCGGCCGGGCTGATCGCGGTGGGTTCGCTGGTCGGCGGCCTGGTCGGCGCCAAGGTCGGCCGCCGGCTGCCGCCGGCCGTGCTGCGCGGGGTGATCGTGGTGGTCGGCCTCGCGGCGGTCACCAAGCTGCTGCTGGGGTGAGCGGCCGTCGGGCCGCCGTTGTACAGATGTCGGATCGTACGAGAGTCACAGGAGTAGGCCATGGCCCTGGAGATGCGTGAGACCTGCGAGCGCTGCGCGGTGTCGCTGACCGCCGACGGCGCCGCCTCGATATGTTCCTACGAGTGCACCTTCTGCCCGGAATGCACCGAGGCCATGGCCGGCGCCTGCCCGAACTGCGGCGGCGAGCTGGTGGCCCGTCCGCGTCGGAAGGCCGCCTGACCCCGGCACCCCGGAGGACCCCGGGCGCCCGGAGCACCGAC
This sequence comes from Kitasatospora sp. NPDC101447, assembly GCF_044767225.1. Lineage (NCBI taxonomy): Bacteria > Bacillati > Actinomycetota > Actinomycetes > Kitasatosporales > Streptomycetaceae > Kitasatospora > Kitasatospora sp. NPDC101447. The sequence continues at coordinate 5,151 of NZ_JBIWNL010000053.1, read as the reverse complement.
GACCGAGCAGGAGCGCAGCGATGAGCAGCAGGGCACGGCTGAGCGAGGACGAGATCACGGCGGCCCTGGCGGCGCTGCCGCAGTGGACCCGCGAGGGCGACGGCATCGTCCGCAGCGCCGACGCCCCGGACTTCCCCGCGGGGATCCGGGTGGTCGTCGCCGTCGCCGAGCAGGCCGAGTCACTCGACCACCACCCCGACATCGACATCCGCTGGCGCACCCTGCGCTTCGTCCTGTCCACCCACAGCGCCGGCGGCCTCACCGGCCTGGACTTCACCCTGGCCGCCCGCATCGACGAGGCACTGCGCGCCGAGTCCGCGGCCTGATCCCGGCCGGCCGGCCCGCCGGGAACGTACGCCGAGGGCCCGGGTCGTCCCTCCGAGCGGGCGTGAGATGCTGACTGCCGCATCGGCAGGCAGGCGGGCACGGAGGGACGGAACGGATGGCGCAGGAGCCCTTCGGAGACGCCCACGCCGGGCAGCAGCCGTGGCACCCCCAGGGACAGCCGGGCCAGGGGCAGCAGGCCCAGGGCCTGCCGGACTGGCAGGGCGGCGGGTACTACGGGCAGCAGGCGCAGGAGCAGGCGCACTGGCAGCAGCAGTACGACCGGACCGGCTACGCGCACGCCGGTCACGGGCAGGCCGGCTACGGTCAGAGCGGCTACGACCAGGGCGGCTACGACCAGGGCGACCACGGACAGGCCGGCCACGACCCCGGCGGGTACGCGCAGAGCGACTACGGGCAGAGCAGCTACGGGCAGACCGGGTACGTCGAGGGCGGTTTCGTCCAGGGGCAGTACGGCGGCCAGGACCAGTACCAGCCGTTCCCGGACCACGCACAGGCCGTGCAGCCCCCGCAGTACGCGCCGTACCCCGAGCACGCGCAGCAGTACGCGCCGTACGCCGCCGCGCAGCCGGCCGGGGAGGGGCTGTACGTCCCGGCGGGAGCGGAGTACTCGGCGGACGGCTACGTGCACGCCGAGGAGGCCGGGCCGGAGCCGGAGTCGGCGCCGACCGGGCCGGGGAAGACCCCGGGGACGACCGGGGAGGACGCTCCGGAGCCCGAGGCCGAGGCCCGGTCCGCCGCCCGGTCCGCCGCGCGCTCCCGGTCCGCTTCCCGCAGGGGCGGTGACGGCGGTTCCGGTCCCGCGTCGGGTACGGCGTCCGGCCCGAAGCCGGGCCCGGCGTCCGGCACCTCGCTGTCGGCCAAGGCCCGGAAGGCCGCCGACGCGGTGCTGACCGGGGAGCACGTGCCCAGCCGCAAGGCCCTGTTGGTGCGGGCCGGCGCCGGCGTGGCCGCACTGGGGGTGCTGGTCACGGCCGGTCTGATGGTCGGTGCGGAAGGCGGCGGCAGTGCGGCCGCGAGCAGCGGCGGCGAGCCCGGGTTCACCGTGGCGCACACCCGGGCGTGGTCCGCGCAGCCCGCCGCGGCCGGGCAGTCCGCGGGCGACGACACGCTGGTCGGCAGCTGGCTGCTGACGGACGCGGTGGTCCGGGCCGACGGCTCCGGGGTGCACGCGTACGACCGCGCCGGCGGCAAGTCGACCTGGTCGGTGGAGCCGCCGGCAGCCGGCGCCGTCCCCTGCGGACTGTCGACCGGCGTGAACCAGGCGGGCCTGGGCGCGGTGCTGTTCCGCCCGAAGGCGGACCCGAAGAGCCCCTGCGCGCTGGTGGCCGCCGTGGACACCAAGACGGGCAAGACGACCTGGACCAAGGCCCTCTCGGACACCAAGGGCGCCTACTCCGCGCGGGTCGGCGTCACCGAGGACAAGGTGGTCGCGATCGGCGACGACCACGTGGTGGCCTGGGAGTCGGCGGACGGCAAGGACGTCTGGCAGTACACCGGGCAGGGCAAGTTCTGCACCCTCTCCGGCGGCGTCAGCGGCAAGACCGTGCTGGTGGCCTCCTCCTGCGCCGACTCGACGCCCGCCGACCAGGCCGTCTCGCTGAACGTCGCGGACGGCAAGGTCGGCTGGTGGCGGGGCCTGAACAACCAGCCGAAGACGGTGACCGTGCTGTCCGCGGAGCCCGCTGTGGTCCTCACCACCGGCGACAAGCCGGAGAACGACCGGGTGTTCGCCTGGGGCGCCGCCGGGGACCCGGCCGCCGAGATCCCGGTGGTCACGGAGAGCGGCCGGCTGGACGTCACCCACGGCGCCTTCACGGCCACTCCCGAGGTGTTCTTCGAGGGCCGCACCATGGTCACCACCCTGACCCCGGCGAACGGCGGCGGGCCGGCCGCCGCGGTCGGCTACGACCTGGAGACCGGCAAGCAGCGCTGGAAGGTCCCGATGTCCGCCAAGGGCACCGCCCGGGCGGTCGGCATCGACGGCGGCTCGCTGGTGATCGCCGCCGACGAGCGCCGCGACGAGCCCGCCCACCTGACCCGGTTCCCGCTGGCCGGCGGCGGAGAGGCGACCGGCGGCAACTTCCCGCCCGGGACCGGCTCGCTGCTGGTCTCCGGGCGGGTGCTGATCGGCGGCGGTCAGGTGGTCGTGGTGCCCGAGCACTCGGCCAACTACGGCACGGCTGCCGGGTACCAGGCGAAGGGCTGAGGCCGCTCCCTCCGCCGACCCCGGCCGGGGGGCTTCCGCCGTCCCCGGCCGGCGGGCTGCTTCCGCGGCCTCCGTCCCGGGGCTACGCGGCCGGGACGGGCAGGCCCGGCACCGGCGGCAGCCAGTCCGCGAGCTCCCGCGCCTCCGAGCCGCGCAGGCCGAGCGCCAGCATCAGACTGGCCTGCGGGGTCGGCACGAACGGGCGCCGCAGCAGCTTCATCCCGGCCTGCTCCGGCGTCCGGTCGGCCTTGCGCTGGTTGTCCTCCGCGCACGCGGCCACGGTGTTCAGCCAACTGTCGGCACCACCGCGCGACTTGGGCTGCAGGTGGTCCACCGTGGTGGCCCGCCGCCCGCAGTACGCGCACAAGTGCTGGTCCCTGGCCAGGACACCCCGCCGCGTCCACGGGGCTTGTTGTCGGAACGGCACCCGTACGTACCGTTGCAGTCTGATCACCCTCGGGACGGGGACGGCGACACCCGTCCCCCGGATCGAGCGCAGCGGGTGCGCCTGCTCCACCACCGCCTTGTCCTGGAGCACCAGGACGACGGCGCGCTGAAGCGACACCGTCGTCAGGGGCTCGTAGCTCGCGTTCAGAACCAGCGTGTTGCGCACTCGGCACACCCTTCCCACGGGCGTGCCACGGCGGCACGACCGTCTCCACACACGTCACTGCCGCCGCACGGCGGTGACACCACTCTGAACGGGCCCGCAGCCGACGAACAACGGAATTTCCGGTATCACGGAGGGGCCCGGGGGAGCGGGGAGCCGCAGCCGGGAGGGTGCTCAGGGGGAAACGAGGGGGTGCCTCGGGGAAAACTCGCTGGCCGGAACCGCGTAGGCTCTATCAGGCTGGAGTCGTACCGACCCGGGGCCCGGACGGAACCGGGCCGCAAACGGGCGGACGCCCGACAGAAGGAGAAGCGTGACCGTGACGGACATCGTCGACGAGCTGCAGTGGCGTGGGCTGATCGCCCTGTCCACCGACGAGGACGCACTGCGCAAGGCGTTCGCGGACGGCCCGGTCACGTTCTATTGCGGCTTCGACCCGACGGCCCCCAGCCTGCACCTCGGCAACCTGGTGCAGATCCTCACCATGCGCCGCATCCAGCAGGCGGGGAACCTCCCGCTCGGCCTGGTCGGCGGCGCCACCGGCCTGATCGGGGACCCGAAGCCCACCGCCGAGCGCGTGCTCAACGACCCCGAGACGGTGGCCGGCTGGGTGGAGCGCCTGCGCGGCCAGATCTCGCGCTTCCTCGACTTCGAGGGCCCGTACGCGGCGCGCATGGTCAACAACCTGGACTGGACGTCCGGGATGTCGGCGATCAGCCTGCTGCGTGACGTGGGCAAGTACTTCCGGGTCAACAACATGATCGCGAAGGAGGCCGTCGCCCGACGGCTCAACTCCGACGCGGGCATCAGCTACACCGAGTTCAGCTACCAGATCCTCCAGGGCATGGACTACCTGGAGCTGAACCGCCGCTACGGCTGCAGCCTGCAGACCGGCGGCAGCGACCAGTGGGGCAACCTGACCGCCGGCACGGACCTGATCCGCAAGGCCGACGGCAAGTCCGTCCACGCGCTGGCCACGCCGCTGATCGTCAAGGCCGACGGCACCAAGTTCGGCAAGACCGAGTCCGGCACGGTCTGGCTCGACCCCGAGCTGACCACCCCGTACGCCTTCTACCAGTTCTGGCTGAACGCGGACGACCGGGACGTCTCCAACTTCCTGCGGATCTTCAGCTTCCGCTCGAAGGAGGAGATCGAGGAGCTGGAGCGCGAGACCAGCGAGCGCCCCGCCGCCCGCCTCGCCCAGCGTGCCCTCGCCGAGGAGCTCACCACCCTCGTCCACGGCGCCGAGCAGTACGAGCGCGCGGTCGCCGCGTCCAAGGCGCTGTTCGGCCAGGGCGACCTCGCCGACCTGGAGGCCCCGACCCTGGCGGCCGCCCTGGCCGAGGTCCCGAAGGCCGAGGTCTCCGAACTCCAGCCGGTGGTCGACCTGTTGGTCGCCGTCGGCCTGGCGCCGAGCCGTTCGGCCGCGCGTCGGACGATCAAGGAGGGCGGTGCCTACCTCAACAACGTCAAGGTGACGGACGAAGAGGCGGTGCCGACCGAGGCCGACCTGCTGCACGGCCGCTGGCTGGTGCTGCGGCGCGGCAAGCGCAACCTGGCGGCGGCGGAGCTGGTCTCCGCCGGCTGACTCGTCGGCCGACCGACTCGGCTGGCTGAAAGCGCACCCGCTCTGAGCTGCGGCTTCGAGCATCGAGGGCCGGATCTGGACAGATCCGGCCCTCGACGTTTGACGATGCCGTCCAGGTGGCCTAGTGTTGAACGAGTCGCTGGAGCGGCCACCCCGTCCGGCAAGACCCACTCTCACTTCTCGTAACCCATTCACATGGGTTCGTTGGCGTTTCCGTCAACAGGGTGTGAGTGTGAATTTTGAGTGACACTCGGAATGCGCTAACGTGGTGGATGTCGCGAAAGCGGCCCCGACCAGTTTGGGAAATCGGATGAATGAAACTCCGGAAAACGGAGCGGAAAACGTCTGATAAGCTGGAAACACGAAAGAACGAAGCCCGGAGGGTCCGCTGGAAGGCGG
>NZ_JBIWNL010000052.1:0-56210 GCF_044767225.1 Kitasatospora sp. NPDC101447 | reverse complement strand
CCAGTGTTACTGAGCCGGCGACCTCCGAGCTCTACACGTCTTCCGACACACGTTCCCTACCCGACGCTCGTCCGATCTCGGAGGATTTTGGCCACGCTCGGGGACCGCCGGCCGCCCGGGGCGGTGTCAGCAGGCGGCGGCGAGCGAGTCGACGAGGATGTCGAGCCCTTCCCGGGCCTCGTCCTCGGCCAGGGTGAGCGCGGGGGCCATTCGCAGGGCGTGGCCGTAGAGGCCGCCCTTGCCGATGAGCAGGCCCCGCTCCTTCGCGTGCTCCAGCACCCTGGCGGCCAGCGACGGGCTCGGCGATCCCGTGCCGGGGTCGATCAGGTCGACGGCGAACATCAGGCCCTTGCCCCGGACGTCCCGCGCGATCGGCAGCCGTTCCGCCGCCGTCCGCAGGCCGTCGATCAGCAGGCGGCCGAGCCGGTGTGCGTTGGCCTGGAGGTCGTGGGCGAGCAGGTAGTCGAGCGTGGCCCCGGCCGCCGCCGTCGCGATCGGGTTGCCGCCGAAGGTGGAGATGCCGTTGGCCGGGAGTGCGTCCAGCAGTGCGCCGTCCGCGACGACGCCGCCGATCGCGAAGCCGTTCCCCAGGCCCTTCGCGAAGGTCATGGCGTGGGGTGTCACACCGTGGGCCTGGATGCCCCAGAAGTGCTCTCCGGTACGGCCCCAACCCGTCTGCACCTCGTCCGAGACCAGCAGGATCCCGTACCGGTCCAGGGTCTCCCGGTACCTCGCGAGGAGCCCGTCCGGTGCGGCGGTGAAGCCCCCGACGCCCTGGACGGGCTCCACGATCAGGCAGGCGACGTCGGTGGCGGTGGCCGTGTCGAGGACGTGCTGCAGGTCGTCCGCGCAGAAGGCCAGGAACTCCTCGTCGGACAGGTGCGGGAAGCGTGCGCGGTCGGCGCCGTGCAGGTAGTGCACGTTGACGGGGGAGAGCGAGGAGTTCTTCCAGCTCCGGTTGCCCGTCACGGCCGTGGCCGCGTACGAGCGCCCGTGGTAGCTGTTGCGCAGGGCGAGCACCTGGTCGGACCGGCGGGCGTGGGTGGCGAGCAGCAGCGCCGTCTCGTTGGCCTCGGTGCCGGAGTTGGTGAAGAAGACCTTGGCGTTCGGGATGCCCGTCAGTTCCGCGATCCGCTCGGCCAGCTCCACCTGGGGGCGGATGAGGTACAGCGTCGAGGTGTGCGCGACCCCGGTGCGCAGCTGCCGTTCGACGGCTTCCCGGACCTCGGGCACGTCGTACCCGAGCATGTTGGTGAGGATGCCGCCGAAGAAGTCGAGGTAGCTGCGCCCGTCGGAGTCGGTGACGCGGCGCCCCCGGCCGCTCACGATCTCGATCGGCTCGTCGTAGTAGAGCGACATCCACCTCGGCATGACCGCGCGATGGCGGCCGAGCAGGTTCGACATGCGGGGCTCACTCTCCCTGCGACGGCATCGACTTGGTGTTCGACCGGACGGCCGGGACGCGTGGACGGCTGCCGGAGAAGAGAAGCTACCCGACCTCCGCTCCGCAAACCGGTCAAATCGGGCGCGACACGGGCCGCGACTCCACGCGCCGCGACCCGCGGCCGCCCGGTTCCCCGGCCGGATTCGGATCAAGAGTGGGAGCCCCTAGGGGCTTTGGTGTGATTTGTCCGTATTGAGCGAAAAGTGGTGGCCCGCAGGCCCGGTCGGGGAACGGCTTGTGTGCCGAATCACAGCCGGCCGACGGCGGCATCCCGAAACCCCGCCCGACCAGGAGACTTGGCCAGGTGCATGATCAATGCCGCGGATCCGGCCGGGGTATCGAGCTTGCATACCGACCATCCCTCATTCAGGCTGCTGCGAGTCCACAGCCGAGGGGGGAACGAAAGGGTCCTTCCTCGTATGGCGAAACACTCGAAGCACCGCCGCAGCACGACCGGCGGGCGCCGCTTCCTCGCGCTCGGGATCGCGCTGGCCGCCACCGGAACCGGCGCAGCCGCCTGGGCCATGCCCAGCACCTCGACGGAGCCGGTCGTGGTCGACTCGATCTCGGTCACGCCGACCGGTTCCGCCGCCGGCAGCCCGGTCACGGCCACCGCCAAGCTGCACGCCACGCGCCAGACCGCGGTCCAGGCGCTGACCATCGCGGTGCGGTCGGCCAACGGCGCCCACTACGACTTCCGCGGTGCGATCCCGGCCACCCTGACCTCCTCGCAGCTCACGTTCACGCCGGAGAGCCGCACCTTCCCGGCGGGCACGTACACGTACTTCGTGGCGTACGAGAGCGCCAACCGCTGGCACAACCTGAGCCCGGTGAACACCTTCACCTCGGGTGCCCCCTCGGCCCCGGCGTCGAGCCCGTCGCCCACGGCCACCGGGACGGCCACCGCCTCGCCGTCGCCGACCGCCACCGCGAGCGCCACGGCGACGCCCTCGCCCACCGCGACCGCGAGCGCCACGGCGAAGCCGTCCCCGACTGCCACGGGTACGCCCTCGCCCACCGCCACCGCGACGGGCACGCCGTCGCCGACCGCCACCGCCACCGGTACGCCCTCGCCCACCGCGACCGCGTCCGCCACGGGCACGCCGTCGCCGACCGCCACGCCCACGGCGACCGGCGGCGCCTCCGCCGGGCCGGTCGGCGTCCCGGGCACCTGGCACCAGGTCTTCGCGGACGAGTTCAACGGCAGCTCGCTCGATGCCGCCAAGTGGAACCCCAACTGGTTCGGCTGCAGCACCTGCACGACCCAGCCGGTGAACTCCCAGGAGTCCGCCGCGTACTCCCCGTCCCAGGTCGCGGTCAACGGCGGCAGCCTGCACCTGACGGCGGTCCAGAAGCCGGCCACCGTGAACGGCAAGACCTACCCGTACACCTCGGGCCTGATCAACACCAACGGCAAGGCCCAGTTCACCTACGGTGCGTTCGAGGCCCGGATCTACCTGCCGCCGTCCGGCTCGCAGGTCGCCAACTGGCCCGCGTTCTGGACGGACGGCCAGAGCTGGCCGACCGACGGTGAGATGGACGTGATGGAGGGCCTGGGTGGCGACGCCTGCTACCACTTCCACTCCGACGCGGGCGGCCCCGGCAGCTGCGCCCACGGGGACTACAGCGGCTGGCACACCTACGGCGCGGAGTGGGCGCCGGGCTCGGTCACCTACTACTACGACGGCGTGAAGGTCGGGCAGATCACCACCGGCATCACCTCGGCGCCGATGTACCTGATCCTGAACAACGCGGTCGATTCCAAGTACCCGGCCGTCGCCCCGGCCGACATGCAGGTCGACTACGTGCGGGTGTGGCAGCACTGACCCCACCGCCCTGACAGCGGCCCGGCCGCGCGGACTCCCACCGCGCGGCCGGGCCGCTGCGTCGCACGTGCCGGCCCCGGCTTGCCGAGGCCCCGGCGACCCCGGCCCCGGCGACCCCCGTCCGTCGAGACCCGCCCGAAGGGGGAGCGGGCGAGGGCCTGCGACCACTGCTGCCGGTGCCCCGAGGGCGTCGGCCCGGACGAACCGGAACCGCTCGCCCCGCCCGCACGTCATCTCCCGCGGGGCGTCGAAGACTTGACGCCCTGAAGCTCTTCACCGCCGAGGCCCCGAGGAGATCCATGGTCGACACCGTCAGCTCCCTGACCACCCGTCTGCACGAAGTGCTGGTGGAGTTCCTGAGCAAGGGGCCCGGCGTGGGGACCAGGGGCCTCCACGACGTCGTCGCCCGTGCCGGGGCGCTCGGCCCCGCGGGTGCCTGGCTCGCCGCGTCGGGCCACGCGAGCCTCGCCGGGCTGGCGTGGGCGCAGGGGCAGGCGGACACGACCGTCCTCCACCTGGAGGCCGCGGTGTCCGGGGGCTTCAACGACTGCGTGGCGCTCCACATGGCCCCCATGCTTCCGCTGCACCGGGACCCCCGCTTCCGGGCCCTGTACGAGCGGATGCGCATCACCCAGGCCGACCTCGACGAGTACTTCTGGCTGCACCGCGAGATGCAGATCATGGTGAGGGACGCCCAGGACGCGACCGTCGACAACATCGGCCGCCTCGACACCGGGGTGTCGCTGCTCCCGCAGGCCCCCCTGCCGACCCGCGAACCGAACACGCCGGGTGTCCTGATCACCCGCCTCGATGTCGCCGCGGCCCAGACCGCGATCCAACAGGCCGCCGTGAAGGCGGAGTTCCAGCGCAGCGCCGGCAACACCAGCCTCGATCTGATCGACGGCTCGTGGGACCAGCCCCGTGCGATGCGCGACGCCTGGTACGCGGACGAGCTGGAAACCCGGCGCCGGCGGGCCGCCGAGGCCCGGGCCTTCGTCGAACGCCCCGGCGCCGACACCACGCTCGTCCCCTGCCCGCCGCTGGGCTCGATCACCTACCCGGGCTGATCGCCGCGGCCCGGCCGGCCCCCGCAGCCCTGCGGGGGCCGCGGGGGCGGTCACTCAGGCTCCGGTCAGCCACTCTTCTTCGAGACCGTGGAGAACGAACCCGTTCTCGAAGCGCACCTTGTAGGTGATCCGGGCACCGGCTCCGCCGTCGTACGCCGAGTACTGGACGACGCGCTGACGGAGGTTGTCGATCAGGCTCGCCGCGAAGGGGTCGAACTGTTGGCCGCGGATCTGCTGGTCGAAGCTCGCGAGGTGGTCCTGGGCACCGCCGCCGGCCTCCTTCGCCGAGCCCGTGACGATGCCCTGCAAGCCCTCGGCCAGGAACAGCGGACCGGGGGAGCCGCCCCTGGCCACTGCGCCGTCCGCGGTGACCTGCACGTCCCTGGTCAGCTTCACCCTCGCGCCGGTCTCGTACGGCATGGGTGGTCCCCCCTCGTTCGATCTTGGCCTGACGCAGGCAAGCGTAGTCGGGGAGCCGTGGTGGGAAAGGGTGTTCGACGAGTCGGCGGCCCGTGGTCCGCGCCGACCGTGAGGTTGAAGACGAAACGACCGCGGGTCGCAAGGAGGGCGATCCCGCCGGGTGGACCCGGCCCGGGACAACAGGCCCCATGGCGGACGGCCGCCTGGTCAGGGCGGGTCCGGCGGTCACATCGCGCGCGCGGGCCGAACATACCGGACAGTGGCAGCAGAAGGACTTTCATCGGACGGAGTCCGGCAGACCTTCGGAGAAACGCCATGGAGCGCTACCCACTCATCGCCGACCACGGCCTCGTGGGGGACCTGCAGACCACCGCGCTGGTGTCCGCGGAGGGCGTCATCGACTGGTTCGCGGCCCCGAGATTCGACTCACCGAGCGTGTTCGCCGCGTTGCTGGACCACGACCGGGGCGGCTACTTCCGCCTGTCGCCGGAGCATCCCGAGGACACCCGCAGGCAGCTCTACTACCCGGACACGGCCGTCCTGGTCACCCGCTTCATGTCGCCGGACGGCGTCGGCGAGGTGGTGGACTGGATGCCGCCCGACCGCACCCAGCGCCCCACCGACCGGCACACCCTGGTCCGGCTGGTGCGGGCGGTGCGCGGCAGGGTCCGCTTCACCCTGGAGTGCCGGCCGCGCTTCGACTACGGGCGGGCCGCCCACGAGCTGCGGCTCGGCCCCGAGGGCGCCTCGTTCCGCGCACCGGGCATCGCCGCACACCTGCAGAGCACCTTCCCCCTGGTGCGGGACGGGGACGACGTCCGCGGCGAGGTGGTCCTGGACGCCGGAGGGTCCGCCGGGGCCCAGCTGACCGTCTGCGGACCCGACGGCGAGGCGCCCGCGCCGCTCGACCTCGGCGCACTCCACGAGCAGATGTGGGAGGTCGGCGAGTTCTGGCAGAACTGGGTGCGCACATCCCACTACCGCGGCCGCTGGCCGGACATGGTGAACCGCTCGGCGATCACCCTCAAGCTGCTCACCTACTCGCCCACGGGCGCGCCGATCGCCGCGGCCACCATGGGCCTGCCCGAGCAGGTCGGCGGTGAGCGCAACTGGGACTACCGCTACTCCTGGGTCCGTGACGGCGCGCTGTCGGTCCGGGCGTTGCTGGACCTCGGGTTCGTCGAGGAGGCGGCCAGGTTCACGAGGTGGCTCGGGGACCGGATGCACGACCGGGCGGACTCCCCGGGGGAACGCCTGCAGATCATGTACCGCGTCGACGGGGACCCCAACCTCACCGAGGAGATCCTGGACCACCTGGAGGGCTACCGCGGCTCCCACCCCGTGCGGGCCGGGAACGCCGCCGCCGACCAGCTGCAGCTCGACATCTACGGCGAGGCGCTGTACGCGCTGGCGGAGGGTCATGAGCTCGGCGCGCAGTCGGGCTACCACGGCTGGAAGGGGCTCGCCCGCACGGTGGACTGGCTGGCCGAGACCTGGGACCGGCCCGACGAGGGCATCTGGGAGACCCGCGGCGGGCGCCAGAACTTCACCTACAGCCGGGTGATGTGCTGGGTCGCGTTCGACCGGGCCCTGCACCTGGCCCAGCAGTACAGCAGGCCCGCCGACACCGTGCGCTGGACGGCGGCCCGCGACGCCATCCTCGAACAGGTCATGGAACACGGGTGGAGCCAGACCGAACAGGCGCTCGTCCAGCACTACGACGGCGACGTCCTGGACGCCTCGCTGCTGCTCATTCCCCGGTTGCGGTTCATCGCCCCGAGGAGTCCGGGCTGGCTTAACACGCTGGACGCCATGGAACGCAAGCTGGTCTCCGACAGTCTGGTCTACCGCTACGACCCGGCCGCCTCGCCGGACGGCCTGCGCGGCTCGGAGGGCACCTTCAGCCTGTGCACGTTCCTGTACGTGGACGCGCTGGCCAGGGCCGGGCGGCTGCGCCAGGCGCGCTACACCTTCGAGAAGATGCACACCTACGCCAACCACGTCGGTCTGTTCGCCGAGGAGATCGGGCCCAGCGGCGAGCAACTGGGCAACTTCCCCCAGGCGTTCACCCACCTCGCGCTGATCATGGCCGCCACCACGCTGGACGAGGCGCTCGACAAGCAACAGCGGCGCGGATGACCGCCGGACAGGCAGCGCAGAGCGCAGCCGACTTCGGCGAGCTGTACCGGGCGCTGCGCTCGCGGACGGCGTGGGCCGCCGGCGAGCGCGGCGCGCTGGTGGCGCTCACCCCCGCGCGCGTGGCGGCCGCCGCCGCCGAGGTGCGGACCGGCCGTACGGTCGGCCTCGCCGCGCCCGTGCAGACCCGGCCGGGACCGGACGACCCCGAGCCGGCGCAGCACAGCATGACGGCGGTGCCGGACGGCCGGACGGGCGGGCTCGACTTCGCGATGGACCGTTTCGCCATGAACGTGCACGGCGACGCCGACAGCCACCTCGACGCCCTGTGCCACGTGGTCTACGACGGCACGCTGCACGGCGGCGTGCCGGCGGACGTCGTCACGGCGTCCGGGGCCGCGGCGCTGTCCGTCGAGGCGGCCCGGGACGGGATCGTCGGCCGCGGTGTCCTGCTCGACGTCCCGCGGCTGCGTGGCGTGCCGTGGCTGGAGCCGGGCGACCACGTCGGCGCGGAGGACCTCGCCGCGGCCGAGGCCGCCCAGGGCGTCCGGGTGGGCGAGGGCGACCTGCTCCTCGTCCGGGTCGGCCACCGCAAGCGCCGCGCCGAGCTCGGGGCCTGGCCCTCCGCGCGGGCGCGGGCCGGGCTCCACCCGTCCGCGCTGGAGTTCCTGGCGGACCGCCGGGTCTGCGTGCTCGGCGGCGACGGGAACAACGACACCGCCCCGAGCCCGACGGAGGGCGTCGACTTCCCGGTGCACGTCCTGGCCGTGCACGCGATGGGGCTGCACCTGCTGGACTACCTGTGCTTCGAGGAGCTGGCGCCGCTCTGCGCGCGGGAGGGGCGGTGGGCGTTCCTCTGCGTGGTGGCCCCGCTCCGGCTGCCGGGCGCCACCGGCTCCCCGGTCAACCCGGTCGCCGTCCTGTGAGGGCCGTGAGGGTTGTGAGAGCCGTGAGGGGCTGTGAGGGCCGTGAGGCTACTCCGCCGACGTCCGGAAGTGCGCGGTGGTCAGCCGCAGCCGGAACACGTGGTACGTCCAGCCCTGGTAGGCCAGGACGACCGGCAGCAGGACGGCCACCACCACGGTCATCACCTTGAGCGCGTAGTGACCGGACGCGGTGTTCTGCACGGTCAGGTCGAACGCGGAGTCGGTGCTCGACACCATGACCCGGGGGTAGAGCTCGACGAAGAGCGAGATCACCGTGGTGGCCATTCCGACCGTGGTGGCGGCGAAGGCCCAGCCCTCGTGTCCGGCGCCGACCAGCCAGGCGGCGGCGAACACGGCCAGGACCGCGGCGAGTTCGGCGAGGTTGATCAGGACGCCGCGGCCGGCGGTGGAGTGCGTCCAGGTGACGAACGCCAGCACCACCAGGCCGACGACGGGGGCGGACCGCCGGGCCAGCAGGTTGGCCCGGCGGCGGAGGTCGTCGGTGCTCTTGAGCGCGATGAACGTCGCCCCGTGCAGGACGCACAGCGCGACCAGGGTGATGCCGGTGAAGACCCCGTAGCCGGTGAACAGGTCGGCGAACGAGCCGGTGTACTCCTGGTCGGCCCCGATCGGCAGGCCGTACAGCAGGCCGCCCAGCGCGATCCCGATCACCAGCGGCACGATCAGGCTGCCGGCGGTCAGCAGGACGTCCCAGGTGGAGTGCCAGCGGGCGCTGTCGACCTTGCCCCGGAACTCGAACGAGACCCCGCGGACGATCAGCCCGACCAGCAGCAGGACCATGGCCAGGTAGAAGCCGGAGAACATGGTCGCGTACCAGCTCGGGAAGGCCGCGAACATCGCCGCCCCGGCGGTGATCAGCCACACCTCGTTGCCGTCCCACAGCGGCCCGATCGTGTTGATCGCGGCCCGGCGCCCGGCCTCGTCCCGCGCCAGCAGCGCGTGCAGCATGCCGACGCCGAGGTCGAAGCCCTCCAGGACGAAGAAGCCCGTCCACAGCGCGGCGACCAGGATGAACCAGAAGACGGCGAGTGCGTCCATCACGACCTCGGGGTGAGTCGGGACCTCAGTAGGTCACGGCGGGGACGGGCTGGTCCTCGTTCGGAGCCGCAGCGGCCTCCTTGCGGGCGTACCGCGCCAGCAGCACGCCGGCGACGGCGGCCAGCGCGGCGTAGAGCAGGAAGAACACCAGGATGCTGATCACGACGTCGGTCGTGTCGACGGACGGGGAGACGGCGTTCCTGGTGAGCTGCATGCCCTGCACGATCCACGGCTGGCGGCCGCTCTCGGTCAGCAGCCAGCCCGCGGTGTTCATGAGGAACGGCAGCACGACCGCCCACTGGGCGACCCGCAGGAAGAGGCGGGACGAGCCCAGTCGTCCGCGTCTGAGCAGCCACAGCCCCCAGAGGCCGACCAGGAGGGCCAGCGTGGCGAGGTAGGCCATGACGCGCATGGACCAGTACTGGATGAAGACGTTGGGCACGTAGTCGCCCGGACCGTACTCCTGCTCGTACTGGCTCTGGACGGTGTTGAGCCCGAGCACCTGGCCGTTCCAGCTGTTGGTGGCCAGCAGCGAGAGCAGGTGCGGGATGGCGATGAACTTCGTCGGGTCCTGGTCGTTCTTGCCGCCGCCGATCTGGAAGACCGAGAACGCGCACGGCTGGCAGGTGTCCCACTGCGCCTCGGCGGCGGCGATCTTCATCGGCTGGTACTTGCCCTCGGTGACGCCCAGCTCGCTGCCGACGAGCATGGCGAACAGCAGGGCGGGCGTCAGCGCGACCAGGGCGAGCCGGGCGGAGGGCCGGAACAGCCCGGGGTCGGCCCCCTTGCGCAGCTGCCAGGCCGAGACGGCGAGCATGACCATGGCCCCGGTCACCAGGGAGGCCAGCAGGGCGTGCAGATAGCCCCGCAGGAACACCGGGTTGGTGAACAGCGCCCAGACGTCGCTCAGCTGCGGCCGGCCGGTGGACGGGTCGATCGTGTAGCCGACCGGGTGCTGCATCCAGGAGTTGGCCGCCATGATGAACGCCGCCGACAGCGCGCTGCCGGCCGCCACCGCCCAGACCGTTGCCAGGTGCACCCGCTTCGGCAGCTTGTCCCACCCGAAGATCCACAGCCCGAGGAACGTCGACTCCAGGAAGAAGGCCGCGAGCCCCTCCATCGCCAGCGGTGCGCCGAAGACGTCCCCGACCGTGCGCGAGTAGCCCGACCAGTCCATGCCGAACTGGAACTCCTGGACCAGGCCGGTCACCACGCCGACCGCGACGTTGATCACCAGGAGCGTCCCGAAGAAGCGGGTCAGCCGCAGGTAGTCGGGCCGCCCGGTGCGGTACCAGACGGTCTGCAGCAGGGCGATCAGGAACGCGAGGCCGATCGTCACCGGGACGAAGAGGAAGTGGTAGATCGACGTCATCGCGAACTGCAGCCGGGCGAGGTCGAGCTGACTCATCGTCCCAGGCAAGCAGCCCGGGGCGGGAGGCGCGCGGTGACACGGCGAGCTCCGGCGGCCCGCCCACCGGATGGCGCAGCCGGCCCCGCGCAGCCGGGCCCACGCGGTCGGCGGTCACCGTCGGCGGTGCGGGCGCGGTGCGGGCGCGGCCACGCGCCCGGTCGCGGGCCGGATCCGGAGCCCGCGCCGGGGCGATCAGGTGAACGCGGCCGCCCGCGGGGCCCGTCGCGCCCTGCCCCGCGCGGCCGCCCGTTACCTTCCGGTCTTGCAGTGAATGTCCGATTTCCCCACCGGCGCGAAGGGCGGGCCCGCGTGGCCGACGACCAGCACTACGACGTCATCGTGATCGGCACCGGCGCGGGCGGCGGCACGCTCGCCCACCGGCTCGCCCCCACCGGCAAGCGCGTCCTGATCCTGGAACGCGGTGACTACCTGCCGCGGGAGCGGGACAACTGGGACTCCACCGCCGTCTTCGTCCAGGGCCGCTACCGCGCCCCCGAGTTCTGGTACGACAAGCACGGCGACCGGTTCCCGCCCGAGGTGAACTACTACGTCGGCGGCAACACCAAGTTCTACGGCGCCGCGCTGTTCCGGCTGCGGCCCGAGGACTTCGGCGAGCTCCGCCACCACGGCGGGATCTCACCCGCCTGGCCGATCCGCTACGAGGACCTGGAGCCGTACTACACGCAGGCCGAGCACCTCTACCTGGTCCACGGGCGACACGGTGAGGACCCGACCGAGGGCCCGTTCAGCGCCCAGTACGCCCACCCGCCGGTGGAGCACGAGCCCCGCATCCAGCAGCTCAGCGACGACCTGGAGAAGAAGGGCCTGCACCCGTTCCACCTGCCGATCGGGGTGAACCTCACCCAGGACGGCGACGGCAACGCCACCCGCACCAGCGCCTGCATCCGCTGCGACCGGGTGGACGGCTTCCCGTGCCTGCTCGACGCCAAGTCCGACGCCCAGGTCATCTGCGTCGACCCCGCCCTGGAGCACGGCAACGTGTCGATGGTGACCGGCGCGAACGTACGGCGGCTGGAGACCGACCCGACCGGACGCACCGTCACCGGGGTCGTCGCCGAGCTGACGGACGGGACGGTGACGACCTTCCGCGCGGACATCGTGGTGGTCGCCTGCGGAGCCGTCAACTCCGCCGCCCTGCTGCTGCGTTCGGCCAACGACCGGCATCCGGGCGGGCTGGCCAACAGCTCGGACGTGGTGGGCCGCCACTACATGCGGCACAACAACCTGGCGCTGATGGCGGTCTCCAGGGAGCCCAACCCCACCCGCTTCCAGAAGACCCTCGCCCTGCACGACTGGTACCTGGGCGCCGACGACTGGGACTACCCGCTCGGCGGCATCCAGATGCTCGGCAAGTCCGACACCGACCAGATCCACGGCGAGGCGCCGCGCTGGGCGGGCACGGTCACGCCCGACCTGCCGTTCGAGGTGCTGGCGCACCACTCGGTGGACTTCTGGCTGTGCGGGGAGGACCTCCCGCTGCCCGGGAGCCGGGTCACCCTCGACCGCGACGGCGACATCCACCTCGCCCTCGACGAGAAGAACAACACCGCCGGGCTGGAACGGCTCCGGCACAAGCTCCAGGGCATGCTCGGCCACCTCGGCATGCACGAGCACCACCTGCTGCCGCACAGCATCTACCTGCACAAGGGCATGCCCATCGGCGCCACCGCCCACCAGGCCGGCACCGTGCGCTTCGGCGACGACCCCCGCAGCTCCGCCCTCGACGTGGACTGCAAGGCCCACGACCTCGACAACCTCTACGTCGTGGACACCAGCTTCTTCCCCAGCATCGGCGCGGTGAACCCGTCACTGACCGCCATCGCCAACGCCCTCCGGGTCGGCGACCTCATCGCCGCCCGACTGAAGTAGAGCAGGAGAGACCGAGATGGCGACCGATCGGATGGACGCGCTGGTGATCTTCGGTGCGACCGGAGACCTGGCCAAGCTGGAGACCTTCCCGGCCCTCGTCGGCCTGGTCGAGCGCGGCGTGCTCGACGTCCCCGTCGTCGGGGTGGCCAAGAGCGGCTGGGGCCTGGAGCAGTTCCGCG
The DNA here is from genome assembly GCF_044767225.1 of Kitasatospora sp. NPDC101447. NCBI lineage: Bacteria > Bacillati > Actinomycetota > Actinomycetes > Kitasatosporales > Streptomycetaceae > Kitasatospora > Kitasatospora sp. NPDC101447. The sequence goes on along the minus strand of NZ_JBIWNL010000052.1, from coordinate 43,852 downwards.
ACTACGCGGCGGCCTCGCTGCGCCTCAACGGCATGGACCCGGACACCGCAGCCGCGCAGAAGATGCTGGGACTGCTGCGGTACGTCGACGGCGACCTCGACGACGACGCCACCTACGCGGCGATGTCCGAGGCCATGGGCCCCGGCGGCAGCGCCCTGTACTACCTGGAGGTGCCGCCCCCGCTGTTCGGGCGCATCGCCCGGGGCATCGCGACCGCCGGCCGCGCCAAGGGCGCCCGGGTGATGGTCGAGAAGCCGTTCGGGACGGACCTGGAGAGCGCCGGGCGGCTCAACGCCACCATGCACGAGTACTTCCCGGAGGACGCGATCTACCGGGTCGACCACTGGCTCGGGCTCGACCCGGTGGAGAACGTGCTGTTCGCCCGGTTCGCCAACTCGGTGGTCGAGCCGCTGCTCAACCGCACCCACGTGGAGAGCGTCCAGATCACCATGGCCGAGGCCTTCGACGTCTCCGACCGCGGCCGGTTCTACGACCGCACCGGCGCGATCCGCGACGTGGTGCAGAACCACATGCTCCAGGTCCTGGCGAGCGTCCTGGCCGATCCGCCCTCCGGGTCGGGGCTGTCCTCGTGGCGGGACGCGAAGGCCCAGCTGGTGTCCTCACTGCGCCCGCTCAGCCCCGCGACCACCGTGCGCGGCCAGTACGAGGGCTACCAGCAGGTGCCCGGGGTCGAACCGGGGTCGACCGTGGAGACCTTCGCCGCCGTCCGGCTCGCGTCCGACTCCTGGCGCTGGGCGGACGTGCCGATCGTCATCCGGGCCGGCAAGTGCCTGCCGGTCACCGCCACCGAGGTCCGCGTCAAGTTCCGGGCCGCGCCGCACGACGTCTTCGGCCTGCGGCCCGGGCCGGCCGCCAACGCCCTGAGGTTCCGGGTCTGGCCGGAGACCCAGGTGGCGCTCACCCTCGCCGGGAAGCGCCCCGGTGCGGCCTGGGCGGCCCAGCACGAGGAGCTCTCCTTCGCGCAGCAGCCGGGATCGGACATGCGCCCCTACGACCGGCTCATCGGCGCCGCCCTCGACGGGGACCGCTGGCTGTTCGCCAGGCAGGACACCGTGGAGGCCGCCTGGCGGATCGTCGACCCGGTGCTGGGGGACGCCACCCCGGTGCACCCGTACGCCAGAGGCAGCTGGGGCCCCGGGGCCGCGGACGCGCTGCTGCCCGCGGGCGACGCCTGGTACGACCCGATCGCCTGACGCCCGGCCCAGCCCAGCCCGGCCCAGCCCAGCCCGGCTCAGCCCGACCCGGCCCCGGCAGGCCGGGCCGGGCCGAGCAGGACCAGGACGTCCCCGGCCTCCTCGGCCGGCGCGCGGCCCCCGACGACCGGGGCGAGCGAGCCGTCGGAGCGGATCCGGAACAGCAGGTCGTACCCGGCGGGGACGGTCCCGCCGGCGGACCTCGCCACCACCGGCGCCCCGTCGGCGTACCGGCGGTCCAGCGCCGGCCGGACCAGGGCTTCGCCGAACAGGATCTCGCCGCCGGTGTACGGGGCCACCACCCCGTGGCTGCCGTGCGGCGGCCCCAGGCGGTAGACGGGGCCCTCGACGCTGCCCTGCAGGATCGTCGAGGCGAGCGCGTTGAAGTCGTCCTCGTCGGTCAGCAGCAGGACGGCCGTGATGCCCTCCAGTTCCGCGCCCTGCCCGGTGGCCGCCGCCAGCAGCTCACCCGGCGCCAGCTGGAGGCCGGACTCCCTGATCCGTTCGCGCTCCGGTTCGAGGCCGGCCCACATCAGCACGTCCAGGCCCGCCGACCGGAGCACCCGGCCGAGTTCCACCACCCACTGCGCGCCGCCGACCAGCAACGGCCGGGAGCGGGCGGAACGCCTGACGTCCAGCAACCGCGCGGCCGGCACCGCGGTGAACCCGTAGACCGCCACCGTGGTGACGATGACCAGGAAGGTCGCCGGAAGGATCTTCGCGGCCCCGCCGACGCCGTCCGCGACCAGCGTCGTGGAGAACGTCGAGGCCGTGGCGGCCGCGACGATGCCGCGCGGGGCCATCCAGCCGATGAACGCGCGCTGGCCCTGCGGGAGGTCCGTTCCGAGCGTGGACAGCGCCGCCACCAGCGGTCTGACGACGACGACCAGCACGGCGACCAGGCCGAGCGTCGGGAGTACGACGTCGACGAGCGTGTCGGGGGTGATCGTCGCCGAGATGGAGATGAACAGCAGTCCGATGATCAGCTGGACGAGCGTCTCGAAGAACGGGTTGCGGGAAGGGACGTCGAAGGACGGGACGTTGACGACGGCCATGCCCATCACCACGGCCGCGATGAGTCCGGTGTCGTCACGGAGGGTGTCGCAGACCGCCGCGGTGCCGATCACCGTGGCCAGCTGCACCGACGTACCGAGCGGCTCGGGGATCCGGAACCTGCCCAGCAGCAGCCACAGCACCACCGATCCGACCAGGCCGCCGGCGAACCCGACCGCCAGGCTCAGCAGCAGCTGGCCGGCCCGTTCGCCGAAGTGGTCATGGGTGCTCGCGACGATCGAGTGGAAGACCAGGGCGCCCAGGATCGCGCCGATCGGGTCGATCAGCGAACCCTCCCAGGTGAGGATCCGCTGGAGCCGTTCCACCGGCCGCACGAAGTTGAGCAGCGGCCCGACCACCGTCGGACCGCTCACCACGAGGATCGCGCCGAGCATCAGCGCGGCACGGGAGGACATCCCCAGGAACTGCGCCGCGAGCAGGGCGGCCGGGATCCCGGTGAGCACCACGCCGAGCAGGAGCAGCCTGACCACGACGCGCCGGTCGTGCCCCCGGAGGTGCCTCAGGTCCAGACCGAGCCCCGCGTCGTAGAGGATCAACGCCACGGAGAGCGACACCAGGGGGGAGAACGTGGCGCCCAGCAGCCGCTCGGGGTCGATGTCGTCGGTGAGCGCGCCCGCGGTGAACCCGACCGGCAGCAGGACGATCAGTGCGGGAACGCGCAGCCATCTCGCCAGCAGCTGGGAGCCGACCGCGAGCACGACGGTCAGCCCCAGACCCAGGAAGATCGCGTCGGTGGTCATGGATCCGCACTGTGCTGGCGCCGACCACACGAGTCAAGCACGACACGGCCGTACGGCGCCGACCGGCCCTGCGGGGAGTCGACGCCCTACGGTGCGGTCGGCCGCCGCCGGGGAGCGCGCGTCAGTGCAGGTCGGCCTGCGCCCGGGTGTCGTCCAGGAAGCCGCCCGACTGGTGCTGCCAGAGCTTGGCGTAGGCGCCCTCCGAGGCGAGCAGCTCCTCGTGGGTGCCCTGCTCGACGATGCGCCCGCGGTCGAGGACGACGAGTCGGTCCATCCTGGCGACCGTGCTCAGCCGGTGCGCCACCACGAGCGCGGTGCGCCCCTTCATCAGCTCCCAGAGCGCCTCCTGGACGAGGAGTTCGCTCTCCGAGTCCAGCGCGCTGGTCGCCTCGTCGAGCAGCAGGATGGGCGCGTCGCGCAGGATGGCCCGGGCGAGGGCGACCCGCTGCCGCTGCCCGCCGGAGAGCTTGATGCCGCGCTCGCCGACCATGGTGTCGAAGCCGTGCGGCAGGGCGTCGGTGAACTCCGTGACGTGTGCGGCCTCGGCGGCCCGGCGGACCTCGGCGTCGGTGGCGTCCGGCCGGGCGAACGCGATGTTGTCCCGCAGCGTCCGGTGGAACATGGCCGGGTCCTGCGGGACGTAGGCGATCAGGCTGCGCAGGTCGGCCTGCCGCAGGCGGCTGATGTCCTGACCCCCGATCAGGATCCGGCCGCCGTCGATGTCCGTCATCCGCAGCAGCAGCCTGGTGAGGGTCGTCTTCCCGCCGCCGGAGCGGCCGACGAGCCCGAACTTCGCCCCGCCCGGCACCGTGAGGTCGAGGCCCCGGAAGATCGGGTTCGCGCCCGCGTGGGCGAAGTCCACCTGCTCGAAGCGGATGCCCGAGTCCCGGTGCAGCAGCGGTTCCGGCGAGGCCGGGTCGAGCACGGTGGGCGGAGTCAGCAGCAGCTCGGTGAACTGCGCGGCCTCCGTGAGCGATCGCTCCAGCCGCCGGTAGATCTGGTTGAACTCGAACATGATCCGCGTCGCGTTGCTGTAGTAGGTGAAGGCGACGACCACCGCCTCGACGCCGTGCCCGCCCCCGCCGAGCGCCACCGCGAGCAGGAGGCCGAGGGCGTTGGTGAGCACCGACAACGGCGCGACCAGGGTGTCGATGCGCAGGTTGCCGTAGTCCCACGAGCGCAGGGAGAGCCGGCGCGACTCCGCGACGCGGGCCCGGTGCTCGGCGGCCTCGCCCTCCTCGGCCGCGAACGCCCGGACGGTGTCCATGTTCATCAGGCTGTCGGCGACGTGGCCGGAGACCCGGGCGATCGACTCCTCGCGCTGGTCGACCAGCGCCTGGCGGCGGCGGACGAGCGGCGCCACGACCAGCGCCGTCAGCGTGATCATCGCCAGCAGCCCGACCACGAGGAGCGGTTCGTAGCGCCACAGCACCACCGAGCCGAACAGCAGCGGCACGAGGCTGCCCACGACCGAGAACGTCAGCGTGTCGACGAACTCCTCGAACCGGGAGGCGAAGCTCAGCACCCGTTTGGTCAGCGACCCGGCGAAGTTGTCGTGGAAGAACGCCGCGTCCTTGGCGAGCAGTTCGTCCATGCCGATCACGTACAGGTGCTCGATCCCGAGGGCGTCGAGGCGGTTCAGGTAGTGCAGGCCGACGCGCCACAGCGCCTCCCCGGCCAGCAGGGCGGCGGCGAAGCCCAGGACGTACGGCAGCATCGAGCCGAGGTCCGTCCCGCTCCGGCCGGAGATCCGGCCGACGAGCTTCGCCACGGCCAGGGGCGCGAGGTAGTTGATGCCGATGTTGCCCAGGGCCGGCAGCAGCATGCCGGGCAGCGTCACGCCCGGGCGCCGGAACAGCTCCCGGCCGTAGTAGCGGAGTGCGAGGAGGACCGAGCGCTTGCCCGGCGCTCCCCGGAGTGATTCGGACGATCCCATCCCGACTCCATGGTGTCGTACGGAAGGCCATCAACTTCCCCTCACGAGTGCATCCGTGACTGCTCGTCAGGAAGACTCGGAGAGGGAAGGGTTCGCAGTCTCCCGCGGGAGCGCCGGAGGAGTCCACGCGTTTTCCGTCCGGCACGGTGCCGCCTGCGGGCGTCGGCGCTCCGCCGGCACGGTGCCGGCGGAGCGCCGACGTGGCGTCCGCGCCCGGGCCGCCTTCCTGGGGGAGCATGGCCTCCATGGACACCGAGACGGTCGTACGTACCCGCCGCGCCCTGCACGCGGTGGCCGAGCTGGTGCTGGCCGGGCCGCAGTACCGGGCCGGCGGCACGATCCGGCTGCGCGCCTGCGCGGGCGGCTTCGCCACCACGGTCGAGCCGAGGCTGCGGGTGGTCGGCGCGGAGCTGGTCGCGGCGGGGCGGGTCATTTCACTCGAACGGACTACCTGCAGCGTCATCGGCGCGGCCCTCGGGATCACGGTCGGGGCGCCCGCGGGGCTGTACGGGGAGGGGTCGGGCGGCGCCGGCGGCCACACGATCGAGGTGGACCCGACCGCCGCCCGGTGGCTCGCGCACTGCTTCGCGCTCGGCGACGCCGCTATGAACGGGCTGTTCCCCGGTGTGGACCCGGTCATCTGGCCCGAGCACTTCGACATCGGGGTGACCGTCGACGGCGTGAACTACGGCGTCTCGCCCGGCGACGCGGCCCGGCCGGAGCCGTACGCGTACGTCGGCCCGCACGCCCCGCGGCAGGGCGGGTTCTGGAACGCGCCGTTCGGTGCGGCCCGGACGATCCGTGAACTCGGCGGCGTGGCGGGCGTCACGGCGTTCCTGGACGAGGGCCGCCGGCTGGCGGCCGGCGCCTGACGGGCCGCGGTCCCGGCCGGTTCAGCGGCCGCCGGCGACGGCCCGGACCCGGCGGAGCACCGCCGCGGACGGCGCCCCCGTGGTCAGGCGCGCTCCAGGTAGCGGCGCCCCGGTATCTGCTCGAAGATCAGGTTGGTGCGGGTCTGGGCCACCGCCGGGTGGGTGGTGAGGTGGTCGACGACGAAGTCGCGCAGGGCCTCGGGGCCGGCGACGCCGACGTGCAGGAGGTAGTCGTCGGAGCCGGCCATGTGGAAGACGGCCAGGACGCCGGGCAGGTCGGGGGCGGTGCCGCGGAAGCTCTCGTTCTGCTCGCGGGTGTGGGCGCGCAGCCGGACCGAGATCATCGCCTGGAGCGGCAGGCCGATGGCCGCCGGGTCGATCTCGGCGCGGTAGCCGCGGATGACGTCGCGCTCCTGGAGGGCGCGGACGCGGGCCAGGCAGGTGGAGGGGGCGATGCCCACCTGCTCGGCGAGGGCGTTGTTGGGGAGGCGGGCGTTGTCGGCCAGGGCACGGATGATCGCCCGGTCGGTGTCGTCGATGGGGGTCCGCCCGCGCTGCGGATTGTTCGGCATACCCGCCAGGATTCCAGCCGGTTCCGTCGATGAGCAAACCTGTTCGGGCTTCGACCGAATCTTCTTCGGGAGAGCTTCCGGGATTCGCCGGAAAGTTCCATCCTGGGCGCGAGCGGCGACCGCTCCTCGATCTCCCACCACGCCCGGAGTGCCCCGCCCATGAGCCCGACCGCCACCTTCGCCGCACCCGACACCGACACCGCCGCCGGGACCGCCGCGGCGACCGCCGTCGACCCGGGCCCGGAGCTGGACTGCGGTGACTTCGTGCTCCCCGCGACCGGGCTGGACGACGAGCGGCGGCTGCGCGCCCTGGACACGGTGGACGAGTACCTGACGCGCAAGCGCAAGCACCTGGTCGGCTACCAGGCCACCCAGGACATGCAGGGCACCGCGCTGGACCTGGCCCGGTTCATGCCGAACAACATCAACAACCTCGGAGACCCGTTCCAGAGCGGCGGCTACAAGCCGAACACCAAGGTCATCGAGTGCGCCGTCCTGGACTACTACGCGAAGCTGTGGCACGCGGAGCGCCCGCACGACCCGGCCGACCCCGAGTCGTACTGGGGCTACATGCTGTCCATGGGCTCGACCGAGGGCAACATGTACGCGCTCTGGAACGCCCGCGACTACCTCAGCGGCAAGGCGCTCATCCACCCGCCGACCGCCCCCCGGGACGAGCTGCGCTACGTCCAGGCCGCGCCGGACCGGCACAACCCGAACGCCCACCGTCCGGTCGCGTTCTACTCCGAGGACACCCACTACTCCTTCGCCAAGGCCGTCCGCGTGCTGGCCGTCGAGACCTTCCAGGCCGTCGGCCTGGAGCTGTACCCGGACGAGTGCCCGCTGGTCGACCCGGCCACCGGGCGCCGCGAGTGGCCGGCCGAGGTGCCCTCCCGCCCCGGCCCGTCCGGGTTCGCGTGGGACGGCACCGGCGAGATCGACGTCGACGCGCTCACCCTGCTGGTCGAGTTCTTCGCCGCCAAGGGGCACCCGGTCTTCGTCAACCTCAACCTCGGCAGCACCTTCAAGGGCGCGCACGACGACGTCCGGGCGGTCTGCGAGCGCCTGCTGCCGATCTTCGAGAAGTACGGCCTGGTGCGGCGCGAGGTGGTGTACGGAACGGACGAGCTGACCGGCGAGCCGCTGGTCGACGTGCGCCGCGGCTTCTGGATCCACGTGGACGGCGCGCTCGGCGCGGGCTACGCACCGTTCCTGCGGATGGCCTCCCAGGACCCGGCGTACGGCTGGACGCCGGAGACCGAGCTGCCCGAGTTCGACTTCGGGCTCGCCCTGCCCACCGCCGGACACGGCGAGGTCGACATGGTCTCCTCGATCGCGATGAGCGGCCACAAGTGGGCCGGCGCGCCGTGGCCGTGCGGCATCTACATGACCAAGGTGAAGTACCAGATCTCGCCGCCGTCCCAGCCGGACTACACGGGCGCGCCCGACACCACCTTCGCCGGCTCCCGCAACGGCTTCTCGCCGCTGATCCTCTGGGACCACCTGTCCCGCCACTCCTACCAGGACCAGGTCGACCGGATCCGGACCGCGCAGGAACTCGCCGACTACCTGGAGCGGCGCCTGCAGGCCATGGAGCAGGAGCTCGGCGTCGAGCTCTGGCCGGCCCGCACCCCGGGCGCCGTCACCGTGCGCTTCCGCAAGCCGAGCGCCGAACTGGTCGCGAAGTGGTCGCTGTCCTCGCAGGACGTGCTGCTCGTCCCCGGCGACGAGTCCACCCGGCGCAGCTACGTGCACGTGTTCGTGATGCCCTCGGTCGACCGCGCCAAGCTGGACGCCCTGCTCGCCGAGCTCGCCGAGGACCCGGTCCTCCTGGGCTGACCCGCCCGGAGCCGCCCGCTCCGGTCATCACGCGGCGGGCACGACGGGACGTACGGTGCGGGCCGGGCCACTATGGGAGGGGGCCTACGGGCCCACTGGTCGGCTCGAATGGGGTGCTCGTGATGGGCGTGCCGCGGGATCGGTCGCCGGGGCCCGGACACCTGGCCACCGGGGCACCGGCCGGACGCGGTCTGGACGCGGCCGCGGAGGTCCTGCGGTCGGCGCCGGCCCGGCTCGACGCGCACAGCGGCGGGCTCTACCTGCTGTCGGAGGACGGGCAGCTGCTCGAACTCGCCGTGACGCTGGGGTCCGCCCGGCAGTTCACCAGGCCGTGGCAGCGCGTCGGCCTGACCGCGCCCGTACCGGTGGCCGACGCGGCGCGCAGCGGCCGGATCGTCTGGGTGGGCGGCACGGCGCACATGGCGCGCAGGTACCCGAGGGTCGCGGTCGCCATGCCGTACGCGTTCTGCCTCGCGGCCGCTCCGGTCGTCTCGCGCGGGACGGTGTACGGGGTCGTCTTCGTGCTCTGGCCGGCCACGCACCCGCCGGAGATGTCGGCCGGCGAACGGGAGCGGTTCGCCGCGTTCGCCGGGCGCCTGGCCGACGTGCTGGCGGACGAGGCCGCCGCCGGCCGCGCGGCCCGGGCCGGGCCGCGCCCCGAGCCGGCCGAACGCGGCACCACCGCCCCGCTGACCGCGATGGCGGCGCGGCTCCCGGAGGGCGTGTGCGGCATCGACCTGGACGGCAGGCTGGCCGCGGTCACCCCGACCGCCGCCGAGCTGCTGGGCGAACCGGTCGAGCGGCTGGTGGGCGCGCGGCCGTGGACGGTCCTGCCGTGGCTGCGGGACCCGGTGTACGAGTACCACTACCGGGCCGCGGTGATCAGCGGGCAGGCCACCTCCTTCGTCGCGCTGCGCCCGCCGGACCGCTGGCTCTCGTTCGAGCTCTACCCGGACCCGTCCGGACTGACCGCGCGGATCGTCCCCGCCGACGCCGCCGGCCGCTCCCGGCCCGCCGGCACCCCGCCCGAGCGGGCGACGCACACCCGGCCCGGAGCGCTGTACCACCTCCTCCACCTGGCCGGCGCGCTCACCGAGGCCGTCAGTGTGCAGGACGTGGTGACCATGGTCTCCGAGCAGATCGTGCCGGCCTTCGGCGGCCAGGCCGTGGCGGTGCTGCTGGCCGAGGGGGGCCGCCTTCGCATCGTGGGCCACCGCGGCTACCCGCCCGGGCTGGTCGACCGGTTCGACGGCACCCCGCTGACCGAGTCCACCCCCGGTGTCCAGGCGTCCACCAACCCGGTGCCGGCCTACTTCGAGACCCGCGAGGACCTGGAACGGCTCTACCCGGGCCGCGAGGAGACGCAGGACGGGATGGCCGCCTGGGCCTACCTGCCGCTGGTGACCTCGGGCCGGCTGATCGGCACCTGCGTGCTGGCCTTCGCCGAGCCGCACCACTTCGACCTGGAGGAACGCGCCGTCCTCACCTCGCTCGGCGGGCTGATCGCCCAGGCCCTGGACCGCGCCCGGCTGTACGACACCAAGCTCGGCCTCGCCCAGGGCCTCCAGGAGAGCCTGCTGCCCCGCGCGCTGCCGGACGTCCCGGGCCTGGAGGTCAGCGCCCGCTACCTGCCCGCCACCGAGGGCATGGACATCGGCGGCGACTTCTACGACCTCATCCGGGTCGGGCCCGACAGCGTCGCCGTCGTGATCGGCGACGTCCAGGGCCACAACGTCAACGCCGCCGCGCTGATGGGCCAGGTCCGCACCGCCGTCCGCGCCTTCGCCACCGCCGACTCCGATCCGAGCACGGTGCTCTCCCGCACCAACCGGCTGGTGGCCGACCTGGACACCTCGCTGCTGGCCAGCTGCGCCTACCTGCGCGTCGACCTCGCCCGCCGCGAGGCCTGGCTGGCCGACGCCGGCCACCCCGTGCCCCTGCTGTACGGCCCGAACGGGCGGGCGCGCGCACTGGAGCCGCTCGTCGGCATGGTGCTGAACGTCGACCCCGCCGCCGACTACCCGCAGATCCGGATCGGCCTGCCGATCGGCACCACCCTGGCCCTGTACACCGACGGCCTCATCGACACGCCCGGGGCGGACCTCGACCGGGCGCTGGCCGACCTGACCGCCACGCTGGCCCGGCACGGCGGCGAACCGCTCGACCGGCTCGCCGACGCCCTCGTCGACCGGGCCGGCCACGGCGAGTACCGCACGGACGACGTCGCGTTGCTGCTGATCCGGGCCGTGCCCCGCTAGCCGTGTCCGGTTCCGGCCGGGGCGGGACCATGGGTGTATGGCGAAAGACACGGATCCCGACCCCCGGGCTCCGGGCGCCGCGACTGGTCGTCGCGGGCGGCAGCATCCACGCCCGGTCCCGGGGGACCCTTCGGTACGGCGTCTGCGGTCGGTGCTGAGCATCCGCAGTGTCGCCGGTCAGATGTTCCTCCTGCAGGTGACGATCGTGCTGCTGCTCGTGGTGGCGGCGGTCGTGGCGCTCCTGGTGGAGTCCCGCAGCGACCGGTTCGCGGCGGCGCGCGACCGCTCGCTCGCCGCGGCCGAGGCGTTCGCCCACAGCCCCGGCCTGGTGGCGACCATGCAGGGGCCCGACCCCAGTGCGGTGCTGCAGCCGCTCACCGAGGCGGCCCGCAAGGACGCCAACGTCGACTTCATCGTGGTGACCGACCGGAACGGCATCCGCTACACCCACCCCGAGCCGGAGCAGATCGGCAAGAAGTTCGTCGGCACCATCGGGCCCTCGCTGCACGGCCTGGTCACCGTCGAGCAGGTGCACGGCCCGCTCGGCCTGGAGTACCAGGTGGTCGTCCCGGTGGAGGACGGCCACGGCGGGGTCGTGGGCATCGTGTCCGCCGGGATGAAGGTCGCCAACGTGAGCAGCGCGATCGACCGCCAGCTGCCCGTCGTCCTGGGCGCGGGCACCCTCGCGCTGGGCCTGGCCACGGCCGGGACGGCGCTGGTGGGCAGACGTCTCCTGCGGCAGACCCACGGCCTGGGGCCGGAGGAAATGACCAGGATGTACGACCACCACGACGCGGTGCTGCACGCGGTGCGCGAGGGCGTGGCCATCGTCGGCGGCGACGGCCGGGTCCTGCTCGCCAACGACGAGGCGCGCCGGCTGCTGGACCTGCCGGACGACGCGGAGGGGCGGGCCGTCACCGACCTCGGCCTCGATCCGCGGACGACCGAGCTGCTGCTGTCGGACAGCGCGGTCACCGACGAGGTGCTGCCCGTCGGTGACCGCCTGTTGGCCGTCAACAACCGCCCCACCGACAGCGGGGGAGGCCCGCCCGGCAGCGTCACCACCCTGCGGGACTCCACCGAGCTGCGCGTCCTGGCGGGGAAGGCCGAGGTCGCCCGCGGCCGGCTGAGCCTGCTGTACGACGCGAGCATGGCCATCGGCACCACCCTGGACGTCCGGCGCACCGCCGAGGAGCTCGCCGAACTGGCCTCCCGGGAGTTCTGCGACTACGCCACCGTCGACCTCGCCGAGGAGGTCCTGGTCGGCGAGGAGCCGCGGACCCTGACGGTCGGCACCCCGGTGGAACTGCAGCGCGTGGCCGTCGCGGGCATCCACGAGGACTCGCCGCTGTACCGCCCGGGGGAGCTGGTCACCTGGGCCGGGAGCACCCCGCACGCGGCCGGCTTCGTCAGCGGACACTCCGCGCTGGTTCCCGACGTGGAGACCGACGCCGGGTGGCGCCGGCAGGACGCCGAGCGCACGCAGGCCGTCCTGGACTTCGGCCTGGTGTCGATGATCGCCGTTCCGCTGACGGCGCGCGGCGTGCTGATGGGCGTCGCCTGCTTCTGGCGCGGCCGGGACCGGGTCCGGTTCGAGGAGGACGAGCTCTCGCTGGCCGAGGAGCTGGCCGCCCGGGCCGCCGTGTCCATCGACAACGCCCGCCGCTTCACCCGCGAGCACACCATGGCCGTCACCCTGCAGCACAGCCTGCTGCCGCGCGCGCTGCCCGAGCAGAGCGCCCTGGACGTCGCCTACCGCTACCTGCCCGCCCAGGCCGGGGTCGGCGGTGACTGGTTCGACGTCATCCCGTTGCCGGGCGCCAGGGTCGCCCTCGTCGTGGGCGACGTGGTCGGCCACGGCATGCACGCGGCCGCCACCATGGGCCGGCTGCGCACCGCCGTCCAGAACTTCTCCACGCTCGACCTCCCGCCGGACGAGCTCCTCGGACACCTGGACGAACTGGTCGCCCACCTGGACCAGGAGGCGGCCGCGGCCGGCGGCGAGCTCGCGATCACCGGCGCCACCTGCCTCTACGCGATCTACGACCCCAGCACCGCGACCTGTGCGCTGGCCCGGGCGGGCCATCCCCCGCCCGCGCTCGTCCACCCGGACGGCACGGTGGAACTGCTCGGCCTCCCCGCCGGTCCGCCGCTCGGCCTGGGCGGAATGCCCTTCGAGGCCGTGGAACTGCGACTGCCGCCGGGCAGCAGCCTGATCCTCTACACCGACGGCCTCGTCGAGGACCGCACCCGCGACATCGGGGCCGGGCTGGACCTCCTCACGGGCGTCCTGAGCGGCTCCGAGCGGTCCCCCGAGGAACTCTGCGACGCCGTGCTCGACGCCCTGCTGCCCGCCCGCCAGAGCGACGACATCGCCCTCCTCGCCGCCCGCACCCGCGTGCTGGAGCCGGACCGGACCGCCGAGTGGGCGGTGGAATCGGCTCCGGAGGCGGTGGCCCGGGTCCGGGCCGAGGCCACCCGGCAGCTCGCCGCGTGGGGTCTGGACGAGGCCGGCTTCGTCACGGAACTGGTGCTCAGCGAGCTGGTGACCAACGCCATCCGCTACGGCACCGAGCCGGTCACGGTCCGGCTGCTGTACGACCGCACGCTGATCTGCGAGGTCTCCGACAGCAGCAGCACCGCTCCGCACCTGCGCTACGCGGTCGAGGACGACGAGGGCGGCCGCGGCCTGTTCCTCGTCGCCCGGCTCACCGAACGCTGGGGCGTCCGCTACACCCCCGCCGGAAAGATCATCTGGGCCGAGCAGTTCCTCTGACCCCGACGCCGGTTCCGGCCCCACCGCCCGCGGCGGGGCCGGAACCGTCCCAGGGCCCGTCGCCCGGCTCCTACGCTCCGTCGCCCAGCGCGGACAGGTCGACGTTCCAGTCGAAGTCCCCGGCCCGGGTGGCGTTGATGGGTGCTTCCTTGTCGGGGTTCTCGGGGTCGAACTCCGAGACCACGGTGTGGGTGACCTCGGGACTGGTCCAGGCCGGCAGGTTCCTGCTCCAGCGGCCGCCCGTGTTCAGGGCGACCTTCCAACGGAACGAGACGCTGTAGGCCTTCAGCCAGTACCCGGACGTCATCCTCGCCGTGGTGGAGAAGCCGGGGTTGTCGTTGAACTCGATCTTGTCCTGGGCGTTGGTGATGACCGGGTCGGTGTAGGTGGGCCGGTAGGGGCCGTCCTGGACCCACCCGCGGGCGGAGGGGTGTTCGCCGTACCCGTCCTCCGACTCGATGATCTGCACGTTGGAGTCGGAGACCTCCTGCCAGAAGTGGTAGTTGCTGGAGACCCGCTGCGGGGCGCCCGGCGGGTTCTTCAGCCGTGCGACCTGCTGGAAGCCGATCTCCTGGCTGGAGTGCAGCTTCTGGGTCGCCGGCCCCTCGTAGTTCGACCTGAACTCCAGGGTGGGCCGGTTGATGTCGAGGTTCTCCGCGCGGGCCTTGCCCCGGGTGCGGCGACCGGCGGGCGGGCTGCTCCCCCTGACCTCGGCGGTGTCTGCGTCCCGCTTGGACGGCATCCGCTGCACCGCCTCCCCGGCGCGGGCGGCCGGGCCGCCGTCCGCACCGCTCTCCGCCTCCGCGCGGGTTGGCGGCGCCGACAGGGCGCGGACGGCGTTGGCCTCGGCCTCGCGCTCGTAGCGGTCGGACGGGTCGGAGACCCGCAGGCCGTCGCCGCGGTCGGTGCCGGCGACCGGCCCCCGGCGCTGCTGGATGACGTGGGTGAGTTCGTGCGCCAGGGTGTGGCGGTCGCCGCCGCCCGCACCGAGGACCACGTGGTTGCCCGAGGTGAAGGCGCGGGCGCCGATCTCGGCCGCGGAGGCGTCGGCCGTGCTGCCCGTGTGCAGCCGTACGTCGGAGAAGTCCGCGCCGAGGCGGGACTCCATGTCGCGGCGGGTGCTCCCGTCCAGCGGGCGTCCGGCGGTCCGCAGCACCTGGTGCACCAGGGAGCGCTGGAGCGGCAGTTCGTCCTGGTCGGCGCTGCCGCCGGTGGCGCGCCGCTGCTGGACCAGGCGGGTCACCGCGGCGTTCCCGATGGTCCGTTGCAGGGCGAGGGCCGCGCCGGCCCCGGCGCCGGACCGGACGGCGCGGGTGGCGGCGGGGGAGGGGGCCCGGGTGGCCCGTCGGTCGGGTTCGTGAGCGCGCACGGCGATCGGGTTCCTTCCTCCTGGCGGCGGTTACGGCGGTTGCTGCGGTTGCCGGTCGGCCCGGGTGCGGCCGCCGGTGACGCCCGGTGCGGGAAGGGCACCACGCCACGGCCGGCCCGACGGGCCGTCAGCGTCGTACGGGGGCAGACTTCGCCGTCCGCGGGGGACGGACCGGTTGCCCTCGGGGGCAGGCGCGGTTGCCCTACCGGGACAGGCGGGCAGAGCTGGTGCGGCCCGGGCGGGTCGTCGGCGGGTGCCCGGACCAGCGACGGAACCCGCTGGGTGTTGACATGGTCACGGGATGTGGGAGGAGATACGGGAGGGGGAGAGATCGGGGACGAACGGGCCGTGAGGGATTCGTCGACATCGTTGGGTCGTCCGGCGCGCCCTTCCCGGGCCGGACGCCCGGGAAGGGAAGGTAGTCCTGCACACCGAATCAGTTCCCCTGCCTGATGTCGCTCAGCGTGCCGCTGAGGTTGAGGAGTTCGTGGCAGGTGGACGCCTGCTTGCCCGAGGCCGGAGTGCCCGGGGACTCGCAGGTCACGTTCGCCGTCACGGTCTGGTCCTCGGGGAC
Source organism: Kitasatospora sp. NPDC101447 (assembly GCF_044767225.1). Classification (NCBI taxonomy): domain Bacteria; kingdom Bacillati; phylum Actinomycetota; class Actinomycetes; order Kitasatosporales; family Streptomycetaceae; genus Kitasatospora; species Kitasatospora sp. NPDC101447. The sequence goes on along the minus strand of NZ_JBIWNL010000052.1, from coordinate 28,628 downwards.
CTGGATGGGAGTCACCCAGTGGTAGTCCTGGTTGCGGAAGGTCTCCAACGCGATGGTGGTGATCGTCTGATTGCCCGCCGTGATGGTCAATAGACCTTGGTCACCCTGGAAGTTGGCGGCCACGATGTCCGTGATGTCGAAGACCTTGCCGTGCGGCACCTGGTAAGTGCCCACGGCGTTCGCGGCGTTCGCGGTCTGCACGTCGATCGTGGCGGAGCTCTGCAGTCCCGTCCCCGGCACCGCCAGGCCCGGACCGCCGCGGGAGCCGGGGGCCGGCTGCCCGCCGCCCGGCTTGGCCTGGCCGCCCGGACTGCCGGCGGATGGGTTCCCGGCGGAGGGGGCCGTCGGTGCGCCGCCGTCCGGGCCACCGGCGGACGGCGCCGGGGCGGGGGAGGCGCTCTGCTGGGCGACGGCCTTCTCGGCGGCCTGCTTGGCGGAGCTGCGCACCGCCGGGCGGACCAGGGCGAACCAGGCCAGCAGCAGCGCGATCAGCGCTGCCAGGAGAGCGAGCAGCCACTTGGGGAGGATCGGCAGTTGAATGAACTTGCCGTCCAACAACGGCTTCTGAGTGATAGTCAAATGGTCCGGAGGGGCGACGGTCCCGGCCGGGCCGTTCCCGGCGGCGTCCCTGCCGCTCGTGGCGTTGCCGTCCGCACCCTGGCCGTTCGCCGCCCTGCCGTCCGTACCCCGGCCGCCGGTGCCCTGGCTGCCGGTGCCCGCGCCGTCCGGGCCCTTGTCGGCCGCGGGCTCCGCCGGGCCGACCGTGACCTCGAAGGGCCAGGACGTCGGCTTGCCGAACCAGATCAGCTTGCGGGCGCGCGCCTGCAGGCGCAGCTCGCCGGACTCACCGGGCTGCAGGCTGAGCCGTTCCGGGGTGACCCGGAACCTCAGGTCCTCGCCGTCCTGCCCGGGGGTCAGCGCCACGGTGTCGGGGGTGTTCCCCAGGTTGCGCACCGAGGTCCGGTAGCGTCCGCGCAGCCAGCCGCGACGGCGGCGTGGTGCGAGGGCGGCCTGCAGCTCGTGGAACGGGGTCACGGTGACGGTGGCCTCCGGGACCGTCACCAGCTCGGGGCGTTCGGCCGGCAGCACCCGGATGCCGAGCGGGAAGTCGCCGGCCCGCGCTGCGGGCGAACGCGGCGGGGCCAGGCGCACCGTCACCGTCTCGGACGTCCCCGGGAACAGCGAGACCCGGGCCGGCTCCACGGTCGTCCACGCGGCACAGTCGCCGACCACCTCCAGCGTGTACGCCTCAACGATGTCGAGATCGTTGCGTACCGTCAGGGTCGTGGTGGCCACGCCACCGGGCACCACCGTCAGTGCGGGCAGGCCGAGTTCGGCGGATGTGGTCATAGCGTGACGGTAGGGCCGCGTCACGCTCCGAGGAGAGGTCCGTGCGGGCAAGCTGTGGGCACACCCCTTGCCCGCACGGACCGACCGTCCTTGCCCGGCACCGTCCGGACGCACCCGTCGACCCGGCCGGCCCGGGCGGAGTACGGACCGCGAAGACCCGCGGTCGGCTCCGCCCCGCGGCAGCCGGCCGCCCGCCCCTCCGGACCGACGACGGCCCCGCCCCGCCGCGAGCGGCCGTCACCAGCGCAGTTACCCTTGAGATTTGGAGCAGTTCGATGACGTCGACCGACACCGCCCGTCCATGCCGTGAGGAAACCGTTGCCGCCCGCCGGACCGTGCCGCCGCAGCCCTCCGCCGCCGGCCGGTCCACCGGTGGCCTGCGTTCGACCGGCGGCCCCCGGCCCTTCGGCACCGCCCGTACCTCCGGGCCCGGCGGGGCCGCCTCCCACCCCCGCGGCAAGCCGGCCCAGGTGCGCGTCGCGGTGTACGCCGAGGACCTCATCCTGCAGACCGGCGTGGTCCAACAGCTGCGCCAGCGGCCCGAGGTGGAGCTGCTGAGCGAGAGCGAGGCGGCGCAGGCCGAGGTCTCCCTGCTGGTCGTCGACGCCATGACCGAGACGGTGGCCGAGCACCTGCGCCGGCTGCGGCTCGCCACCTCGGGCGCGATAGGCCTGGTGGTGGGGCAGTTCGAGGCCGGCGGGCTGCAGACGATCGTCGAGTGCGGGGTCGCCGCCGTGCTGCGCCGCTCGGAGGCGGACCAGGACCGGCTGGTGCACCTCATCACCGCCCTGGCCAACGGCGAGGGGGTGATGCCCGGGGACCTGCTCGGCGAACTGCTCGACCGGATCGGGATGCTCCAACGGACCATGCTCGACGGCCGGGGCCTGACCCTGTCGACCCTGACCGCCCGGGAGGCGGAGATGCTCCGGCTGGTCGCCGAGGGCTTCGACACGAGTGAGATCGCCGCCAAGACCTCCTACTCCGAACGCACCGTCAAGAACGTTCTGCACGAGATCATCACGCGGCTGGGACTGCGCAACCGGGCGCACGCGGTGGGGTACGCCATGCGGCGCGGCCTGATCTGAGGGGCCGAGAGCCGTGGCGGCCTGCCCTTCGGGGACACCGGTCGTTACCCCCGGCTCGGGTGTCCGGGCTCTGTTCCCGGGTGCCCGGGCCGGGGAGACTGACGGCCAGACCGCCCCTGCCATCCTGAGAGGTCGAGCGTGATCGGCGCCACCGGCACTCCCCGCTCCATCCGGCGGCCGGCCCGGGCCGCCGTCGCGCTCCTGCTAGCCCTGGCGGCGGCCGTGCTGACCCTGGGCTCCGCCCCCGAAGGGCGGAACGTCCCCGCGGCCCCGGCCGCAGCGGTCGATCCGGCCGCCGGACGGATCGTCTACGCCGGCACCAACCACCGCGGCCTCGGCCGGGTGACCGGTGCCGACGCCAGCACCCCGCTGTTCGGGCCCGGCCCGATCCACTTCGACCGGGACCCCTCGGCCCGCGGCGACGAGCTGGTCTTCACCAGCCTGCGGGACGGCCAACTGCCCCAGGTCTACCTGCGCGACGCGGCCGGCGCGGTGCACAAGCTCACCACCGGCATGGACACCTCCCAGCCCGCGCTCGCCCCGGACGGCAAGGCCGTCGTCTTCGTCTCCCTGGAGCCCACCGCGACACCCGGCAGGTCCCAGAGCGTCCTGTGGGTGGTCAACCGGGACGGCAGCGGGCTGCGCCGGCTGACCGACGGCGCGGCCGACGAGACGCACCCGACCGTCTCGCCCGACGGCAAGTGGGTCGCGTACTCCTGCACCGGCGACCCGGCGCACCGCCAGATCTACCTGCGGCCGTTCGCCGGCGGTGCGCCCGTCAAGATCACCGACGTGACCGACGGCGACGCCGTCGACCCGACCTGGAACCCGCTGAACGACGACGAGCACCGCAACCAGATCGTCTACACCTGGGACCAGGGCGCCCAGGGCCGGACCCTCAGGCTCACCTCGCCCACCGGCGGGGACAAGGCGTTCTTCCTCCGCACCGGCTCCACCTGGAAGACCGGCTCCGCCGCCTGGCTGGCCGACGGCACCGGGGTGCTCTTCCTCAGCGCCGACCGCCTCCCCCAGAACCCCCCGGCCGACCCGCCGCCGCCGCCCGTGGTCAACCTGTACCGCGCACCCACGTGCTCCTGCGACGACCCCAAGCCGCTCTACAGCACCGACCGGCTGATCGCCGCGCCGACCTGGCTCGGCAACCAGAAGGACGGCGGGCCGGTGGTGGAGCAGACCAGCGCCTCCGCCGCCAACGTCGCCGACCTGCAGGACGTCCGCCCCGACGGGGCCGACCCGCGCGACCTGGGCATCAGCGTGCTCAGGGAGGACCCGGCCGCCGACACCAACACCGACCCCGCCCCGGGCGCCGACCCGCTCTTCCACCCCCGCCCCAGCTACGACCCGTGGTTCGAGCGGCAGGCCTACACGCCCGACGGCCGGCAGATCGTGGTCACCCGCTATGAGGACTCGCCGGCCGGGCGGATCCAGCGGATCTGGCTGGCCGACGCCGACGGCGCGAACCCGCACCCGATGAACCTGGCCGGACGCCGCCCGCTGGACCGGGACACCGACCCGTCCGTCTCACCGGACGGCCGGCTGATCGTGTTCAGCCGCAGCTCCCCGGGCGGCGGCCAGGAGCCGGCCCGCCCGGGCCGGATCCTGATCGCCCAGGTGTCCACCGGGGCGATCGTCGGCACCGTCGAGCCGCCGGCCGGCGAGCCGGGCGCCTCGGACGGCCAGCCCTTCTGGTCCCCCGACGGCAAGCTGATCGTCTTCTCCCGGAGCGAGGTGATCAACGGCAACCCGGGCAACCTGCACCTGTGGACCGTGCCCGCCGACGACCTCGCCCGACAGTCCGACCTGAGCCGGACGGCCTGCCCGGGCAGCTGCAACGTCATCGACGACAGCCCCGCGTTCTCGCCCGACGGCCGGCGCATCGCCTTCAACCGCAAGGCCGGCGACGGCGGGAACAACCATCGGGACGGCGTGCTGGTCGTCTCGCCCACCGGCGGCGACTGCACCGTGCTCCTGCCCGCCGCACTGCGCGGGCAGAAGGACGCCTGCACCCGGCCGCTGCCGGAGACCTCCGACGCCGGCCCCTTCCAGCCCCGCGACGTCGCCTGGACGGCGAACGGCGCGCAGCTGGTGCTCACCTCCCGCCGCGCCCTGCCGCCCAACTCGCCGGAGGGGCTGGCCGTCTACGACCTCGCGGCCGGCACGCTCACCCCGCTCGACCGGCGGCTGCCGGGACGCCAGAAGGAACCGGCCGTCCAGCAGTCCGTCGACCTGGCACTGAGCGCACCCGAGCGGACCCCCGCCGTCCCCGTCGACGGCGGCACCGACGTGACGATCACCGTCACCAACAAGGGCCCGGCGCCCTCACCCGGCACCGTCCTCACGGCCTCGGTGCCCACCGGCGCCCGGCTCGGCACGCTGACCACCCCGGTCGGGCAGTGCGACGCGGGCGCTCTGCGCTGCGACCTCGGCACCCTGGCACCGGGCGCGGTGGTCCGGGTCACCGCCCGGCTGATCGGCACCCGCACCGGCACGCAGGAGTTCGGCTGGACCGTCACCGGGACGGTGGCCGACCCGAACCCCGGGGACGACTCCGCCCGGACCTTCCTGCCGGTGCTCGACCCGCCGACCCCCTCGCCCACGCCGTCGCCGTCCGCCTCACCGACCCCGACCCCGACCCCGACGCCCACCCCGGCCCCGACACCGTCCACCACGCCTGCGCCCGCACCACCGCCACCACCACCTGCGCCCGCCCCGGCACCGCCGCAGGCCGGCCCCGGCGTATCGGTCGACGCCCAGCCGAACCCCGGCTACGTCGGCGGCCACGTGACCGTCAGCTACACCGTGCGCAACACCGGCCAGGCCCTCGCGACGGGGCTGCGCCTGACCCTCGGCCTGCCCGCCGCAGTGCCCACCGAGGCACTGCCGCCCGGCTGCCGTGCCGGAGGCTGCGCCCTGGCCGACCTGGCGCCCGGCGGCAGCCAGGTGGTCCGGGTGGTGCTGTCACCCGAGGCGCCGCTGCAGACCACCATCACCGCGGAGCTGACCACCACCGGCACCGACGCCACCCCCGGACCGCACCGGGCGAGCACCCCGCTGCGCATCCTGCAGCCCCGCATCGTCGCGGTGCCGCCGATCGGCAAGCCCGGCTTCGTCACCTCCGTGCGCGGCGTGGACTTCCCGCCCGGTGTGCCGGTGCGGTTCACCTGGCAGCCCGGCATCACCGCCGCCGCCGCGCCCACCTACCCGCGGGCCGACGGGACCTTCGCCGGCCAGCTGCTCATCCTCCCCAAGGACGAGACCGGCCCGCGGACCATCACCGCCGACGGCCCCGGATTCTCGCCGGTCACCACGCCCTTCCTCGTGGTGGAGGGCAACATCGGCCCGCCGGGGGAGGTGGAGCGACGGTGATCCACGAGGTCGACGAGGCGCTGCGGCTGCTGCTCGCCGAGGCCGGGCTGCCCGAACGCGGGGTCGAGGTGGTCTTCGACGCGCCCACCCGGGACTTCGCCGCCCGGCGCACCGCGCCGACGGTCAGCGTCTTCCTCTACGGGATCCGCGAGGAGACCGACCGGCGGCAGGCCGGCGCCGTCGCGGAGTACGACGAGGACGGCCTGGTCGTCGGCCACCGGGCCGCGCCCCGGTGGTTCGAGCTGGCCTACCTGGTCACCGTCTGGACCAACCGGCCGCAGGACGAGCACCGGCTGCTGGCCGAGGTGCTGCAGTGCCTGACCGCCGTGGACGCGCTGCCCGCCCGGACGCTCACCGGCGCGCTCGCCCGGCTCGGACTCACCGTCGGGCTCGACATCGCCGGGCGCGACACTGGCCTGCCGTCGGTCTCGGACGTCTGGTCCGCGCTCGGCGGGGAGCTGCGGCCGTCGATCGACCTCAGGGCGCTCGCCCCGCTGCCCGGCGGGTACAGCCCCGCGGGGCCGCCGGTCACCGAGGGCCTGGTGGTGCACGTCGAGGACACCGGCCGGGAGGCCGGGGCCGGCCCCCGGGAGGGCACCGCACCCGCGGACGGACCCGGCCGCCGACTGCGCTACCACGGCGGTACGGACCCCGGACCGGACGGCTTCGCCGCGCCCCGGGACCGCGAGCTGCCGCCCGGCCGCCGGGCACGGGGCAGGGCGCGATGAGCCTCGACCTCGGACCGGCCGCGCCGGCGGCGGTGGCCACGGCGGTTCCGGAAGGCCAGGACGTCCCGGACAGCCCGGATGTGTCGGCCGGCCAGGACAGCCCGGACGTGTCGGCCGGCGCCGATCACCTCTGGGCACGGCTGCACCGGATCGAGCAACGGATCCGGACCGCGGTGCGCGAGAGCCGGGCCGACGACCCGGACCCGGACGACCCGTACCGCGGCCAGTACCTCAGCCCGGAGGCGGTGGAGCGGATCCTCGCCGCCTCCGGCGCGGTCCTCCGCGGCGGCGACGCCCCCGGCGACCGGCCGGCGCCGCCGCCCGGCTCGCGGCTCGCCCGGCTCTGCGCGGCCTTCGGCCTGCTCCCGGTGGACCTCGAACTCCTGCTGGTGGCCCTCGCCCCCGACCTCGACACCCGCTTCGAACAGTTCTACGGCTACCTCAACGACGACCTGACCAGGCGTCGGCCGACCGTCGGGCTGGCGCTCGAACTCTGCGGGCTGTCGGGAGCCGGCGCCGGCCGCTTCCGGTTCGCTGCCCGGGCCCCGCTGATCGCCGGCGGCCTGCTGGAGGTCGCCGAGCCCGAGCGCCCGCTGCTCTCCCGCACCCTGCGGGTGCCGGACCGGGTGACGGCCCATCTGCTCGGCGACGACGAGCCGGACGGCGCGCTCACCGGGCTGGCCCGACGAGCCGCCCCCGGGGCGGTCGCCCGCGGCGGAGCCTTCGCGGAGCTCGTCGACCGGGTGCGCGCGGCCGCGGCGGACGGCGGACCGGTGCACCTGCTGGACCGGGACGGGCACGCCGGACCGCCGGCGGCGGCCGCCCTCGCGGCCGGCGGCCGGCCGGCCCTGGTCGTCGACGCGGCCGCGCTGGCCGCCCACCCGTCGGCGGGCGTCGTCCGGGTGCTCGCCCGCGAGGCCCGGCTGAGCGGGGGCGGTGTGGTGCTCGGGCCGCTGGACCGGCTGGAACCCGAACGGCCCGAGCGGGCAGCCCTGTTGCGCGAACTGTGCGCGGCCCTGGCCGGTGTCCCGCTGATCGTGCACGGCCCGCAGGTGTGGGACCCGGCGTGGTCGCGGGAGAGCCCGGTGGTGGTCACCGTCCCGCCGCCGGACGCGCAGGCCCGGGCCGAGCGCTGGGCCCGCGCGCTCGCCGGGGCCCGGACGCCTCCGGGCGGGGAGCCGGATGGGGAACCGACCGAGGAACCGGCCGGGGAGCCGGGCGGGGACCTGCCCGGAGAACCGGCCGGGGAGCTGACGGAGGAACTGGCCGAGGCGGTGGCCGCCTACCGGGTGGACCAGGAGAAGCTGGAACGGGCCGCCGCCGTGGCCGCCAGGACGGCGGCCGCCGAGCGGCGCCCGGTGCGCGCCGAGGACGTACGGGCCGCCGTGCGCGCGCAGAACGCCGCGGGCCTGGCCCGGCTCGCCCGACGGATCGAACCCGCCGTCGGCTGGGACGACCTGGTGCTGCCCGGGCCCACCGCGGGCCGGCTGCGCGAGCTGGTGCTGCGCGCCCGGCACCGCGACCAGGTGCTCGGGCAGTGGCGGATGCGCCCGGGCGGCGGTCGCGGGAACGGCGTGATCGCCCTGTTCGCGGGGGAGTCGGGCACCGGCAAGACGATGTCGGCCGAGGTGGTCGCCGCCGAGCTCGGCATGGAGTTGTACGTCGTGGACCTCTCCACCGTGGTGGACAAGTACATCGGCGAGACCGAGAAGAACCTGGAGCGGATCTTCACCGAGGCCGCGCAGGTGAACGGCGTCCTGCTGTTCGACGAGGCGGACGCGTTGTTCGGGAAGCGCTCCCAGGTCAAGGACGCCCACGACCGCCACGCCAACGTGGAGACGGCCTACCTGCTGCAGCGGATGGAGTCCTTCGAGGGCATCGCGGTGCTGACGTCCAACCTGCGCGCCAACCTCGACGAGGCGTTCACCCGCCGGCTCGACGTCATCGCGGAGTTCCCGCTGCCCGACGAGGCACAGCGGCGGGTGCTCTGGGACCGCTGTCTGGGCCCGCGGCTGCCCCGCGGGGACGACCTCGACCTGGACTTCTGCGCCCGGCACTTCGAACTCACCGGCGGCTCCATCCGGGCCTGCGCGGTCTCCGCGGCCTACCTGGCCGCCGGCACGGGCACCCCGCTGGGCATGGCGCAGTTGGTCGCCGCGGTGGTCGGCGAGTACCGCAAGCTCGGCCGGCTGGTGCTGGAGAGCGAGTTCGGGCCGTGGCTGGGCGTCCTCGGGGAGCCCGGGCGGGGCTGACCCTACCGGCGGGTACCGAGGAGGTGCCCGCCGGGGGCAGTCGTTCTTGCCCTCGCTCCGGGACCTGCGGACATGTCCCCGGACGGTGCCCGGGCAGCAGACTCGGGGACGACTGACCGGCCACCCGAAGGAGCAGGAATGCCGTCGTACCTCACCCCGGGCGTGTACGTGGAGGAGGTCCAGTCCGGTGCCCGGCCGATCGAGGGCGTCGGCACGGCCGTCGCCGCCTTCGTCGGCTTCGCCGAGACCGGCCCCTTCCACGAGCCCACGCTGGTGACCAACTGGGACCAGTACGTCCAACGGTTCGGCGGGTTCACCGAGGGCACCTACCTCGCCCACGCGGTGTACGGCTTCTTCGCCAACGGCGGCGGCTCCGCCTACGTCGTGCGGGTCGGCGACCCGGCCCGGCAGGCGCCCGGCGCCGCCGCCCCCGCCGTGAGCGCGCCCGCGCCCGTCGCGATCTCGGGCTTCCTCTTCTCGGCGCTGCCCGGCGCCGGCGGCGAGGTCTCCGTCGAGGTCGCCGACGTGGAGGGCGAGAACGTCCCCGAGGACCGCTTCCGCCTCCTGGTCCGCCGGGGCGCCGAAGTCGTCGAGACCTACGACGTCTCGACCCGCAAGAGCACCAAGGGCTACGTCGTCACCCAGCTGCGGGAGTCCAAGCTGGTCGCCGTCGCCGAGCAGCCCGGCACCGCGCCGAGCCGCCCCGAGCGCCGGACCCACGCCCTCGCCGCCGCCGCCGCGCCCGCCACCGGGCCGGTCGCGGCCGCCGCCCGCCTCGACCCCGCCGAGTACGTCGGCGACGCCGCCGCCCGGACCGGCTTCTCGGGCCTGGAGGCGATCGACGAGATCACCATGGTCGCGGTGCCCGACCTGATGAGCGCCTACCAGCGCGGCGACATCGACGCCGAGGGCCTGCGCACCGTCCAGCTGGCCGTGATGTCGCACTGCGAGCAGATGGGCGACCGGATCGCCGTCCTGGACCCGCCGCCCGGCCTCAACGCCCAGCAGATGCGCACCTGGCGCAACGACGAGGCGGGCTTCGACTCCCGCTACGCCGCCCTGTACTACCCGTGGATCAAGGTCTTCGACCCGGCGAGCGGCCGCAACGTGATGGTCCCGCCGAGCGGGCACGCCGCCGGGGTGTGGGCGCGCAGCGACGCCGAGCGCGGCGTGCACAAGGCGCCGGCCAACGAGGTCATCCGCGGGGCGGTGGACCTGGAGATCCGCCTCAGCAAGGGCGAACAGGACCTGCTGAACCCGATCGGCGTCAACTGCGTGCGGGCCTTCCCCGGACGCGGCATCCGGATCTGGGGCGCGCGCACCCTCTCCTCCGACCCGGCCTGGCGCTACCTCAACGTGCGCCGGCTCTTCAACTACCTGGAGGAGTCCATCCTCCTGGGGACCCAGTGGGTCGTCTTCGAGCCCAACGACGACCGGCTGTGGTCCAGCATCCGCCGGAACATCACCGCGTTCCTCACCGAGGAGTGGCGGCGCGGGGCGCTGTTCGGCCAGACCGCGGCCGAGGCCTTCTACGTCAAGTGCGACCGCGACAACAACCCGCCGGAGTCCATCGACCTCGGCCAGGTGATCTGCGAGATCGGGGTCTCGCCGGTGAAGCCGGCGGAGTTCGTGGTGTTCCGGCTGTCCCAGTTCTCCGACAGCACGAGCCTCGTCAACGAGTGACCGGCACCCGCACCCGGTACCCGGTCGGACCCCATCGGAAGGTGACAACTAGCCATGGCTGAAGGCGATCCGCTCTCCACACACATCTTCGGCGTCCAACTCGGCGGCTACAACGTCGAGTCCGTCAAGGAGATCAGCAACCTGACGGTCGACCAGGAGGTCGTCGAGTACAAGCAGGTGACCCAGGAAGGGAAACTGATCGTCCGCAAGCAGCCTGGCGCCCGCATGCCCGGCGAGGTGACGATCACCCGCGGCCTCGACAAGAGCAGCGCGTTCTCGAACTGGATCAAGGAGACCCTCAACAACGGGGCGATCAACACCGCGCGGCAGAACCTCACCATCGAGGTCAAGGACACCACCGGTGCCACCCTGCGGCGCATCCAGCTGACCAACGCCTGGGCGAGCCGCTGGGAGGGCCCCACGCTCACCGCCGGCGAGTCCAGCGCCGCGTCGGAGACCGTGACCATCGTGTTCGAGGAGATCAGCGTAGAGTGAGGCGGAAGATCGGCCTGGAGGAACTCCTCGAACGGGCCCCGGCCGCGCAGCACGCCGCGCCGCCGGCACAGCAACCCGCGGGGCCGTCGGGGCTCTCCGGGCCGTCCGGCCCCCAACGGCGGGCGCCGCACACCGAGTTCGAGTTCGAGCTGCCGCTCGGCTACGTCGACGACGAGGGCACCGTCCACCGGCACGGCACCATGCGCCTGGCCACCGCCCGCGACGAACTGATGCCGCAGATCGACCTGCGGGTCAAGGAGAACCCGGCCTACCTGAGCGTGGTGCTGCTCAGCCACGTGATCACCAGGCTGGGCGACGTCACCGACGTGCACACCGGGATCGTCGAGCGGATGTACGCCACCGACGTGGCGTTCCTCCAGGACCTCTACCAGCGGATCAACAGCGAGGGCCACACGCGCGCCGCGGTGACCTGCCCGCACTGTGACGGCGCCTTCGAGGTCGACCTCGCCGGTGGGCGCCTGGGGGAATCGTGACGTACGCGCCTGCTCGGCTGTACGAGGAGATCGCGTACATCGCCTACCACTTCCACTGGCAGCGGGAGGACATCCTCGACCTGACCCACCGTGAACGCGGGCAGTGGGTGCGCGAGATCGCGCGGATCAACACCCGTGTCAGCGAAGGCGGGTGAGTCGGATGGGGCTTCGGGACTGGATCGGCCGCCGGCGTACCGGCGAGGCGGCGGGCGGCCGTGCGGGCGGTGCTGCAGCCGGCAGTGCTGCCGACGGCGCCGCGGGCGCGGACGCCGGCTCCCGCCACGGCGCTGACGGCGGCGCCGTTCGGCGTGCCCCGGCGGCGGGCGACGGGGGGTGGCGCGCGGTACGGCCGCTCGTCCCCACCCTGGCCGGGCCGGCGCACGGCGTCAGCGACGGCCTGCGCTTCCGGTCCCGGCTCGCCTCGTGGCAGGACCCCTCGCTGAGCGGCCCGCTCGGCCACGCGGTCCTGCCGTCCGCCCCGGCGGGGATCCTGCGGGCGATGGCGCGACCGATCGCGCCGCCCGCCGCCGCCGGGGGCGGGGACGGACTCGCCATGCCGGTGGTCGCGGATGCGCCCGGGGCCGGCGAAGCGCAGCCGACGACGGACCCGGGCGAACCGGCTGCATCGGCTGCATCGGGTGCGTCGGGGGGAACTGGGCGGGCGCGGGCGGTCCAACGGTCCGCCCCGGTCCGGCGGCTTCCCGTGCGGTCGGCGGCGCGAGCGGCCCGCCCGGACGGGGCCGGCCGGCCGACGGCTCCGGCCGGCGGTCGGGCGGACGGTCGGGACGGCGCTCGGGCGGACGGTCGGGACGGCGGCGTCGGTGGTGGCGATGCCGGCGCTGGTGCGCCGACGCCCGCCGAGGGTGCCGTGACGTCGCCGTCGCGTGACGCGGTGGGCCAGGCCCGCCCGGTACGGCCCCGTCGCGTCGGTGGATCGCTGGTCGTGGCGCGGCGTCCCCGGACCCTGTCCGCGCGTCCGGTGACGGCACACCCGAGCCGGGACCGGACGGCGGGTGCCGACACCGAACCGCCGAACCGTGCCACGGATCGGACCGTCGGGGTGGGCTCGTCCGAGCAGGGCGGCGCTGCCGCACCGACGGCCGCACGAACGGCCACGGGGGCGGACGGTACCGCTGCGCCTGCGCCCGCGCCTGTGCCTGAGCCCGCGTCTGCGCCTGAGTCCGCGTCCGCGCGGAACGATCGGGCCGGAGGGGCCGTCCAGCGGGCGGCCGCCGCCGGGCCCGCCCGGCCGGTCCTCGGTGCGCCCCTGACCTCCCTCCCCGCGAGCGCTTCACCTTCGCGTACGCCTTCTCCTTCTCCTTCGGCTTCGTCTTCGCCCGTGATCGCCACCGGACCGCAGGACCGCGACGCCGCGTCGGGTGCGCCGGCCATGCCGGTCGTGTCGGCCGCTGCGGCCGCAGCGGCCGGTGTGCTCGGCACGGCGAGCGGCGGCGCCGAACAAGGCCGGCCCGACGCCACCCCCGACCGGAGCACCCGTACGGCCGCCGAGCCGGGCGGTACGGCACCGTCGCGCCCCGAGCGGGGGGCGGCCGGCGCGGCACCCGTCCAGCGCGCGCCGTCCGGGGCCGGTTCCTCCTCGCAGGTACCACCGGCGTCCGCGTCGTCCTCGTCGACCACCGAGCGCGTCGGCCAGAGCCCTCCGGACCCGACCCCCGCCCGCACTCGTGGGGGCCTGGGTGCGCCCCTCGACGCGCTGCCGCCGACGGCCACCGCGCCGGGCCGCACCGCCCCGCTGCTCGGCGGGCGGGCACCGGTCCGACGGATCACCGGCCCGACGGCGGGCGCTGCCACCGGCGGCATCAGCGGGCGCGCGACCGAACAGGGCACACCTGCCACGCCGGCCGCGCCTGCCACGACGCCCCCGGCCGGTGAGGCGATGCCGGTGCAACGTGCCGTTCGGGCTTCCGGTGACGGCTCTGCGGAGCCGATCGCTGGGCCTCGGGGCAGCGACGGTGGGCGAACTCTGCCTCAGGGGCGCCCTGTTGACGGTGGTGCGGCGGTGCCGGCAGCGCCGACCGTTCGGCGTTCCGGTGGCGGCTCGGCTCTGCCCGCCGGCTCCGCCTCTGCCTCCGCCACCGGCAGCGGGCCGGCGGCCGGCGAGGGGCCGCGTGTGCAGCGCGCCACCCGGCCCGGTGGCGATGCCGCGGGAGGGACGACCGCCCCTGCCCGGAGCGGTTCGGTCGGCGCGGGTTCCGACGCGCGCACGAGTTCCGGACCCGGCGGGAGTGGACCGGCGGCCGGGGGAGCGGGACGGTCCGACGTGCCGCCGTCCGGCACCGGTCACGCGCACCGAGCCGGCGCTTCGCCACAGCCCGTCGGCCCCGCGGCCCCGACCCGCCCGGCCGGAGTCCCCGGCCAGGGTGACGCTCCCAGCGGAGCCGGAGCCGGAGCCGGAGCCGGAGCCGGAACCGGCCGGGTGGTGGCCGCGCGGCCGGTGACCGCGGGTTGGGGCGTCCAGCGTGCCGTGGCACTCAGCGGCCCGAGGCGCGGACTGATCGGCGAGCGCCCGATGAGGTTCGCCCTCGCCACCCCGTCGAATCCGCCCGCTCCCGGCGCGCGCAGCGGCCCGAAGCCGCCCGCGCCCGCACCGCCCGTGGTGCCGGCCGTCTGGCCCAGGGCGCTCCAGCCGCGTACGGACGGTGAACCGGCTGCCGGTTCGGCCACCGAGTCGGCGCCGCGCGACGGCCGGAGGCGTGGATCCTCGGCCGCCGCGCCGCGCTCGCGGCACACGCCCGGCCCGCACGACGGCGGCACTGTGCCGGGGCGGTCGGTGGTGCCGGGAGGTCCGGCACCGTCCGGCGTTTCGGGCGCCGCACCGGTGCCGGGCCGGCCGTCCGCTGCGGGCGCGCCGCGCGGGGTCGCGGGCGCGGTGCAGCGTTCGGCGGCGCACGTCGGCGGCCAGGCCGTGGCCGGTTCCCCGTCTGTGCAGGGGAGTTCGGTGCCGGGCCGGTCGTCCGGACCGGGCGTGGTGCGCGGGCTCGTGGCTGCGGTGCAGCGTTCGCGGGCGCGGCGTCCGTCGGCGCGCGGCGGAGACGGGGCGGTGGCTGCCGCCGATTCCCCTTCGGCGCACGGGGGTTCGGCGGCGCAGCCCATACCCATGCCCGAGCCCATGCCCAGTCGCGAGCGTTTGTGGCGTTCGTCGGGCCGGAGGGACGGTCGGGTGGGGCCCGGCTCCTCCACGAGGCGCGGCACTTCCGTCTCGCCGGTCGGCACCGTCGGCGCCGTAGGGCCGACGGACGCGCCACGCGTCCGGCCGGGCCGCCCCGACAGGGCCGTGCCGCACACCGGTGGCCCGGTGCCGTCGGCGACACCGCAGCCGCAGGCCGGCGGCCCGGGCGCCGATCTCCCGGCCGTGCAGCGTGCCGTCGCACCGGCGTCCGCGGGGAGCCCGGCGCCCGGTGGCTCCGCTGCGCCGTCGGCCGTGGCGCGTGCGCCGCGCCCGCCCGTGGTCCGGCTCGCACCGCCGACGGCGGCGTCGCTCCAGCGGCTTCCGGCGCCCTCCCGGCCCGGGCAGCCCGCCCCGCAGCTCTCCTCGCAGCTTCCCTCGGCATCCTCGTCCTCGCCCGTGGCGCTGCGCACCCTCAGCGCTCCGTCGGCTCCATCTGCTCCGTCCGTACCGTCCGTGCCGGGGGCGTTCGCACCGCAGTCGCCCGGTACGGCGCGGATGTTGCAGCGGGTGGCGGAGCAGGCGGGCCTGACCGGGGTGCCGTTGACCGCCGTGCCGGCCCGTACGCCGACGACCACGGTGCAGCCCGCCCCGCAGTCCACCCAGCCCGCCCACTCCACCCGGCCCGCCCGGTCGGTGTCCCCGCCCGAGACGGGCGGACCGCCGGTCGAGACGGGCGGCCACGGGCCGGCCGACCTCGACGAACTGGCCCGTCGCCTGGTCGAACCGGTCGGGCGGCTGCTGCGCACCGAACTGCGCAGGGGAAGGGAGCGCGGCGGGCGACCGTACGACGGGCGCCGCTGAGCGCGGACCGCGAGCGGCGGCCGACCGACTCCGGCACCAGCCGGAACGAGAACCCGAAGCAGGAACAGGAACGGGAAACAGGAATCAGGATGCGGAACCCATGACCGACAACATCTTCGCGACCAGTGTGTTCTTCAGCCTGACCATCGGCGGCAACGACCTGGGGGAGTTCACCACCTGCTCGGGGCTCGGTGCCCAGGTCGAGATCGAGCAGTACGCGGAGGGCGGCAACAACGGCTTCGCCTGGCAGCTGCCGGGCCGCATCACCTGGTCGAACATCACGCTCACCCGCGCGGTCACCGCGGACACCGCCAAGATCGCCCGCTGGCTGGGCGAGATCGTCCGGAAGGTCGAGCCGAAGGACGGCGAGATCGTCGCGCTGCGGCCCGACCTGAGCCGGATCGTCGGCTGGCAGGTGCTCGGGATCGTCCCGGTGCGCTGGGAGGGGCCGTCCTTCGACCCCTCCAACTCCCAGGCCGCGATGGAGACCCTGGAGATCGCCCACGTCGGCCTGCGCCCCTCCTGAGGACGCCGCGGCCCCATCCGGCGGGTCCCACCCGACCGCACTCGGCCGCGCCCCGCACAGCACAGCCGTTCCGACCCAGCTGCCCCCCATCCAGCCGCCCCACCCACGTAAGGAGCACCAGGATGTCCTCGGCGGTCCCCGCGAGCGTCACCCGGGCCCAACTGACCATCATGGAGCCCCCGTCGACGGTCGGCGCCCAGCCCGGCGGAACGCTCGCGCAGCTGCGGCTCCAGTTCAACCCGGCGACCCTGGTGCTGCGCAAGACCACCGAGTGGCGGCGCACGCCGTCCCGGATGGCGGGCGAGTCGGCGCTGCCGGAGTTCGTCGGCAGCGGTCCGCGCTCGCTCTCCCTCGACGTGTTCCTGGACTCGACCGCGACCCACGACAACTCGGTGGAGCGGGCGGTGGAGAAGCTGATGACGGCGTGCGTGCCCACGGCGGCCAGCCTGGCCCGCAAGACGCCGGCCAGCCCGTGGATCCGGCTGGACTGGGGCACCCTGAAGACGACCTCGTTCAACGGGGTGATGACCGGCCTCTCGGTCACCTACACGCTCTTCGACGTCAACGGCAGTCCGCTGCGGGCGGTCTGCTCGCTCACCATCGACGAGGCCAGCGTCGACCCGGCCGGCCAGAACCCGACCTCCGGCTCGCCCGAGGCCCGCAGCACCCACCGGGTGATCGCGGGCGACAGCCTGCCGTTGCTCGCCTGGCGCGCGTACGGGGACGCGACGGCGTGGCGCACCATCGCGGAGGCCAACGACATCGACGACCCGCTGGCCCTGGTGCCGGGCTCGGAGCTGATCGTGCCGGGGATCGACGAGCTCACCCGGGTCGGGCAGTCATGACCACCCCCGAGGCCCGGGGCGGCCGCTCCTTCGCCGCGGATCCGGTCGTCGAGGCGCCGGGCCCGCTGCCGCCGATCTGGGCGACCCAGCTGGTGTCCTGCGACATCGAGGAGAGCGTCGGCCTCCCGGACACCGCCGTCCTGAGCTTCCGGGACGCGGACCACAGCTTCCTCGCCGCGACCGGGATCACCATCGGGACCAAGCTGCGGGTGTCCGTGGTGACGGTGCAGGGGAACACCCGGGTACGGCTGTTCACCGGCGAGGTGACCGCGCTGGAGCTGGAGGTGGACACCACCGGCTCGTACACCGTGGTGCGGGCGTCGGCGGTCACCCACCGCCTGATGCGCGGGCGCCGGGTGAAGGCGTTCCGCAACATGACGACGGCCGACATCGTCCGGGAGGTCGCCTCGGGCGCGGGCCTGCCCTGCGGCCGGATCGACTCCTTCCCGGTCGTCCACCAGCAGCTCTCCCAGGCGAACGTCCCGGACTGGGAGTTCCTGCAGTTCCTGGCGCAGGAGAGCGGGGCCCAGGTGCGGGTGGACGACGACGGCCGGCTGGAGTTCGTCCGGCCCGAGCCCGCCTCCGGGGCGCCGGCGCCCTCCACGCCCGCGCCGCAGAACCCGATGGTCCTGGAGTACGGCCGCAACCTGCTGGAGCTGCGCGGCGTGCTGACCGGCGCCGCCGGCGCGGACACGGTCGAGGCCCGCGGCTGGAACGTCACCACCAAGAGCGCCCTGGTCGCCACCGAGCCGTCGGTGACCTCCCGGACGGTGCTGCCGGGGATGAGTCCCGCGCAGGTGGCCTCCGCGTTCCCCGGCCGGGCCCGGCTGACCGTCGCCGACACCCCGTACCGCACCCAGGCGGAGACGACCGCCGTCGCGCGGTCGCTGGCCGCCTCGGTGGCCTCCGGCTTCGGCGAGCTGGAGGCCGTCGTCGAGGGCAACCCGCGGCTGCGGGCGGGCACCGCCGTCGCCCTGGGGAACGTCGGTGCCGCCTTCTCGGGCCGCTACACCGCCACCGGGGTGCGCCACCTGCTCGAACCGTTCCGCGGCTACCGGACCACCGTGGTGGTCAGCGCGTCGCCCGACCGCTCCCTGGCCGGGCTGGTCACCGGCGGCAATGCGCCGCCGCGCGGTCCTCGGATGCCGGGCCTGGCCGTCGCCGTGGTCACCGACGTCCGGGAGCCGGGCGGCGGGCAGCGCGGCTGGGTGAAGCTGAAGTTCCCCTGGCTGGACGACACGTACGTCTCCGACTGGGTGCGCACCGTGCAGTTGGGCGGCCACGGGGGCGGCGGCGTGGTCAGCCCCGAGGTCAACGACGAGGTGCTGGTCGGCTTCGAGCAGGGCGACCTGGACAGCCCGTACGTGCTCGGCGGGCTCTACAACGGCGTCGACCGGCCCTCGCCGCACGACGTACCGCTGGTCGACGCGGGCTCCGGCAAGGTCAACCGCCGCTCCGTGGTGTCCCGTTCGGGCCACCGCCTGGAACTGCTGGACGTGCCGGGCGGCGCCTCCGGCGTCCGGCTGGCGAGCGGGGACAAGAAGCTGGAGGTCAAACTCGACCAGCAGAACGGGGAGATCGTCCTGACCGTCCACGGCGTGGGCGGCGCGGCGGGGAGCACGGTGCGCCTCGACTCCTCCGGCATCACCCTCGACGCCGGCACCGGGACCGTGAACGTGCGCGGCGGCTCGGTCACCCTGCGGGGCACGACCGCGGTCACCGTGGACGGCGGCGCCGAGGCTGTGGTCAAGGGAGCGCTCGTGCGCATCAATTGACGGAGTGTCAGTCATGGATCGACAGTCAGCAGTCAGCGGCAACCAGTAACCCAGTTACCAGCAAGCAGCAACCTGCAAGCAGCGAGAAGCCGGCGGCCACGCGCCCACCGGCACCACCGGAAATGGAGACCGTACATGCCCCCCGCAGCCCGGACCGGCGACCTCACCGATCACGGCGGCGCCCTCACCACCCCGCCGCCGGGCGCCCTCAGGGTGGCGACCGTGCTGATCGGCGGCCGCCCCGCCGCGGTGGTCGGCAGCATCCACGCCTGCGTCCCGCACGTGGAGATGGGCCCCGCCAACCTCGTCGAGCCCGGCCTGGGCACGGCGACCAGGGGAGTGGTCCTGATCGGCGGCCTCCCCGCGGCCCGCATGGGCGACAAGACGACCTGCGGCGCCACCATCACGAGCGGCGCGTTCAACGTGCTGATCGGAGGCGTGGCATGACCAGCAGCTTCATCGGCCGGGGCTGGGCCTTCCCGCTGCGGGTCAACGCCACCGGCGGCATCGGCATGGTGGACCGGGACCGGGAGATCGCGGAGGCCGTCCGGCTGATCCTCGGCACCGCCCCCGGCGAGCGGCCGATGCGCCCGGAGTTCGGCTGCGGCATCCACGAGTACGTCTTCGCGCCGGGCGACTTCACCACCGCCGGACGGATCGCGCGCGAGGTGCGCATCGCACTGGAACGCTGGGAGCCGAGGATCGAGGTCGACGACGTGGTGATCGCCTTCGACAGCGTCGACGAGGGCACGCTCTACATCGACGTCCACTACACCGTGCGCGCCACCAACGACCGCCGCAACCTGGTCTTCCCCTTCTACACCATCCCGGAGTCCCCGGCCGCGGTGAACGGGGGCGAGAACTGATGGCCCTGCCCTCCCCGAACCTGGACGACCGCCGCTTCCAGCAACTCGTCGACGAGGCCAAGCGGTACGTCCAGCAACGCGCGCCGGAATGGACCGACCACAACGTCTCCGACCCCGGCGTCACCCTCATCGAGACCTTCGCCTACCTGGTCGACCAGCTGCTCTACCGGCTGAACCGGGTACCGGAGAAGAACTACTCCGCCTTCCTCGACCTGCTGGGCATCCGGCTCTTCCCGCCCGCCGCGGCCCGGGCCGACATCGACTTCTGGCTCTCCGCCCCGCAACCCGAGACGGTCCTGCTGCGGGCGGGCACCGAGGTCTCCACGCTGCGCACCGAGACCGACGACGCGGTGGTCTTCTCCACCGCCGACGACCTCCCGATCGTCCCCAGCTCGCTGGACCGGCTGCTCACCGTCAGCGCCTCCGGGGAGCAGACCGACTGCACGGGCCGACTGGCCGACGGCGCGGACGTCCGGTGCTTCCAACCGCACCCGGTGGTCGGGGACGCCATGCTCTTCGCGCTGCCGGCCGTGGTGCCGCGCTGCATCCTGGTCGTCCGGCTGGACAGCCGGGTGGAGGGCGTCGGCGTCGACCCGCGCCAGCCGCCGCTGGCCTGGGAGGTGTGGGACGGCGCGCGCTGGACCGTCTGCGAGACCGGCAGCGACACCACGGGCGGCCTCAACCGGCCCGGCGAGGTCGTGGTGTTCGTGCCCGCCGGGCACACCGCCTCGGTGGTCGCCGGCCGACGCGCCGGCTGGCTGCGCTGCCGGGTCACCGAACCGCAGCCGGGCCAGCCGTTCTACTCGGAGTCCCCGACCATCCGCCGGGCCGAGGTCTTCACGGTCGGCGGCACCGCCACGGTCGTCCACGCGCAGACCGTCACCGACGCGCCGCTCGGCACCTCGGAGGGCGTCGCGGGCCAACGCTTCGGGCTCTCCCGGCCGCCGGTGCTGCTCGACGGCGAACCCCCGGTGGTCGAGGTCGCGGCCGGCGAGGGCTGGGAGCCCTGGATTGTCGTCGAGCACTTCGGCGAGTCCTCGCCCGTCGACCGGCACGTCGTGCTCGACGCGACCACCGGCGAGTTCCTCTTCCCGCCCGCGGTGCGGGAGCCCGACGGCAGCCTGCGCGCCTTCGGTGCGGTGCCGCCCAAGGGCGCCCGGCTGCGCGTCCCGCACTACCGCACCGGCGGCGGCACCGCGGGCAACGTCGCCCGCAGCACCATCACGGTGCTGCGCAGCTCCGTCCCGTACATCGCCCGGGTCGACAACCGCGAGGCGGCCAGGGGCGGGGTCGACGGCGAGACCGTGGAGAACGCCAAGCAGCGCGCCCCGCACCAGCTGAGGCTGCAGGAACGCGCCGTCACCGCCGGCGACTTCGAACTGATCGCCCGGCAGGCCGCGCCGTCCGCCGCCAGGATCAGCTGCGTGCCCGCCACCGGCGGAGAGGCCGGCGCGGTACGGGTGCTGGTCGTCCCCGACGCCGTCCCGGACGACGGCGAGCGGCTGCGGTTCGAGCAACTGATCCCCGACGAGCAGGTGTTGGCCACCGTCGCCACGGCCCTCGACGAGCGACGGCTGATCGGCACCCGGATCGTCGTACAACCGCCCGCCTACCAGGGCGTGACGGTGGTCGCCCGGCTCACCACCCGCGCCGCCGACCCCGACCGCGTCCGCGAGGAGGTGCTCGCCGCCCTGTACGGGTACCTCAACCCGCTGCGCGGCGGCGCCGACGGCGCGGGCTGGCCGTTCGGCCGGGCCGTCCAGTACGGCGAGGTGTTCGCCGTCCTCCAGCGGGTCGCCGCCGTCGCCGGCGTCGAGGAACTGCGGCTGTTCCCGGCCGACCCGATCACCGGCCGCCGGGGTGCGCCCGCCGAGCGCGTCGAGGTCCCGCCGGACGCCCTGGTCTTCTCGCACCAGCACCAGGTCGTGGTCACCGCGGCCGCCGAGGACGGCAGGTCATGAGGGCCGCCGTCCCGGGCCTGCCCAGCCCGCACCCGATCGGCGAGCTGCTTCCGGCGCTCTTCGCCGACGACGACTTCGCCCAGCGGTTCACGGCCGGCCTGGACACCGTCCTCGCCCCGGTCTTCGCCACCCTGGACAGCCTGCCCGCCTACTTCGAACCCCGGCTCGCGCCGGCCGACTTCGTCGACTGGCTGGCGTCCTGGGTCGCGGTCGACATCGACCCGACCTGGCCGATGGAGGTGCGCCGGGCGGTGGTCGAGCGCGCCGTGGAACTGCACCGCTGGCGCGGCACCCGACGCGGACTCACCGAGCGGCTGCGGCTGGTACTGGGCGCCGGCGCCGAGATCGTGGACGGCGGCGGCACCACCTGGTCCACCGCCCCCGACGCCGCCCCGCCGCCCGCCACGAGCGGTGACGTACTGGTCCGGGTTTGGCCCCTGCACGGCCCGGCACCGGACGAGGACCAGGTGCTGTCCGTCGTAAGGGCGGGCTGCCCGGTCCACCTGACCTGCCGGGTGGAGATCCTGCCCGGCCCACCCGGGCGAGCGGAGGGCTGACGGATGCCGGTGTGCCCCGAATGCGGGACGGCCAACGCGGAGGGGGACGACTTCTGCGGCAACTGCGGCGCCTACCTGGGGTGGTCGCACGGTACCGCTGCTCCGGCGGCTGCGGCTGCGGCTGCTGCCGGGCCAGGGGCCGGGGCCGCGCCTGAGACGCCTGCCGAGCCCCCGGCGCCTGCTGCGGCGTCCGCCGTGCCCGCCGACCCGGCCGCGTCCGCTGCGCCTTCTGCGTCCGCTGCATCTCCTGCGTCCGCTGCGCCCTCTGCGCCGCCCGGGCCCGAGACCGCGCGCACCGGGTCCACGTGGCGGAACGTGTCACGACGGGTGACGCGCGGCAGGAGGGAGCAGCCGCCCGCCGCGGACGCCGAGCTGCCGACTCCGCCCGCGGTCGAGACGCCGGCCCCGCCGGCCGCCGAGCCCCCGCACGAGAGCTCCACCCGGGTACGGTCGGCTTCGGTTCCGTCGCCGGACCCGGACCCGGACCCGGGCTCGGCCCCTGCCCCGGCCCCTGCTTCGGACCCCGCCCCGGCCGCCGCCCCTCCGCGGACGCCCGACCCGGCTCCGGCGCGGACGCCCGAACCGCCCCCGGCACCGACACCCGACCCGGTTCCGGCGCGGACGCCCGAAGTGCCCGCGACTCCGGCCCGGGCCGTGCAGGCCGACCCGGTGGCCGTGCAACCCGCCAAGCCCGTCGCGCCTCGTCCCGTCGTCAGAACGGCGGCGGCCGACGCCGCCCAGGACGGCCCGCCCTGCCCCCGCTGCGGCACGCCCAACCTGCCCGAGCGGAAGTTCTGCCGCCGCTGCGCGGCCCCGCTGACCGTCACCGCGGCTGCGCCCAGGCTGCCGTGGTGGCGCACCCGTTGGCCGTTCCGGCGCCGGGTGCGCATGGGCGGTTCGGGCAACGCGCTGCGCCGCACCATCGCCCTGCTCGTGCTGGTCGCGGTGGTGGTGGCGGGGATCCTGCTGTACCCGGCCGGGAAGAAGGCCTTCCAGGACGTGCTGGACAAGCTCGGCAGCACCGCGCCGATCACGCCCTCCCAGACCTCCGCGAGCGCCGCCGTGGAGGGACGTCCCGCGAGCGCGGCCGACGACGGCCTGACCAACACCTACTGGGGAGCACCCGCGGTCGGGGACTCGATCAGCTTCGACTTCCGTACCCCGTTCCGGCTCGTGGACCTGATCGTCCACACGGGCGACTCCACCGACCCGGAGCGCTTCCGGCAGCAGGCCCGTCCCATCGTCCTGTCCCTGGAGGTCACGTCCAAGGACGGGGAGCTGCACCGGAAGCAGATCTCGCTCAACGACCAGCCGGGCCCGCAGACCGTGGTGACCGGGATCAGCGACGTCGTCCAGGTGAAGCTCACCGTCCGCGAGGCCGCCGGAACCGGCCCCGGCCGGGCGATCGCCCTGGCGGAGGTGGAGTTCTTCAAGCGCACCTGAGCCCGCCCACCCGCCTGCTCGCCTACCCGCCTGCTCGGCGGCTCAGCGGCTCGGCGGCCGGTGTGTCCGCTCTTCTCTTCCGCTTCCCGACGTACCGGAAGTCGGTCGTCGGGATGCTCAGCTCCATGCGACCTGGTCACCGAGGCGTTCGCCGCGCCTCGGTGATCAGTGCGCGGAGTGCGGCGGCCACGGGCGCCGGGCGCTCCTGCATGGCGACGTGGCCGGTGTCCGGAAGGGTGAGCAGACGGGCGTCGCGGAAGGCCGCGTAGGCGCGGGGTGCGGTCCGGAAGGGGACGAGGCGGTCCTCGCGGCCGTAGACGAGCAGAGTGGGGGCGGTGATCCGGTGGGCCAGCTGCCAGGGCGAGGACGGGCCCCGCTGCAGGAAGGCGCGGACGAGTGCGCGTACGCCCGCCGGCAGCATGCCGGCGGTGTGGGGGAGCCCGGCCCGGCGCAGGCGTTCGCGGGCCTCGGTCGCCCGCTGCTCGGGGCCGACCCGGGCGGGGTCGGCGTAGATCAGGCGGTAGAGGTCGTCGAGCTGCCGGTCCTGGTCCTGGGCCGACAGCAGCCGGGCGTACAGGCGGGGGGCACCCGGCAGGGCGAGCAGGGACACCCGGAGGGCCTGGACCGGCGGCAGGGCGGGGAGCACGGGGGACACCAGCGTCAGGGTGGCCACCAGGTCCGGGCGGCGGGCGGCGAGCCGCAGGCCGGCCAGGCCGCCCAGGGAGTTGCCGACGAGGTGGACCCGGCGGTGCCCGGCGCGGTCCAGGTGGTCGGCGACGGCGGCGGCCTGGCGGGAGACGGTGACGACGCCGTCCGGCGGGGGCGCCGAGCTTCCGTAGCCCGGGAGGTCGAGGGCCAGGCAGTGCACCGAGGTCCGCAGGAGGCCGATCAGGGAGGCCCAGTTGTGGGTCCAGCCGCCGAGGCCGTGCAGGAAGACGGCGGTGTCGGAGGCGGGGGCGCCGCCGGTGGCATCGGCGACGGGAGAGGTGACGGGGGAGTACTCGGCGGCGAGGGGCGGGTGCACGGCGGTCGGTTCCTCGGTTCCTCGGTGTTTCGGTTCTTCGGTTCTTCGGTTCTTCGATTCCTCGGGTCGGACGGTCGGACGGTCGGCGTGGTCCGGGTGCCCGTACGTGTCGGCGGATCGGCGCGGGGCCCGGCGGTTCAGCGCCCGGCTCGTTGGCGCCGGGGTCCGGCGGTCTCCGCGACGGCGTGCCGGTAGTGCCCGATCAGCCGGTCGCCGACCGCCTCCCAACTGCGGTCGGTGACGGCGGCCCGGCCCGCCCGGCCGAGTTCCGCCCTCAGCCCGGCGTCGCGGGCCAGGCGTTCCACCGCCGTGCGGAACGCCCCGCCCGCACCGGGCGGGACGAGGAAGCCGGTCCGTCCCGGGACGACGAGGTCCAACGGCCCGCCGGCCGCCGGGGCGACCACCGGCAGTCCGCTGGCCATGGCCTCCTGGACGGTCTGCCCGAAGGTCTCGAACGGTCCGGTGTGCGCGAACACGTCGAACGAGGCGTAGAGCCGGGCGAGTTCGTGTCCGGTGCGGCGGCCCAGGAAGAGCGCGTCCGGCAGTGCCGCCGCCAGCGGGCTGCGGCAGGGGCCGTCGCCGACGACCACCAGCCGTACGCCCGGGAGCCGGGAGACCTCTGCCAGCCGGTCGACCTGCTTCTCCGCGGCCAGGCGCCCGACGTACCCCACCAGCACCTCGCCCTGCGGGCCCAGCCTGCGGCGCAGGGCCTCGTCCCGGTGGCGGGGGTCGAAGCGCGCGCAGTCCACCCCGCGCGGCCACAGGTGGAGCCGGGGCACGCCCTGCGCGGCCAGCGCGTCGAGCGAGGCCCGGGACGGGGCCAGCGTCCGCGCGGCGGTGCCGTGGATGTGCCGCAGGATCCGCCAGGCCGTACGGGCCCCGGCGTCTCCGGCCAGCGGCAGGTAGGTGCGGGCGTAGGCGGCCAGGTCGGTCTGGAACACCGCCACCGCCGGGGTGCCGGCCCGTCGGGCCGCCGCCGCGCCGACGGCCCCGAGGACGAACGGCCCCGCCAGGTGGACGACATCGGGCCGGTGCCGCTCGATCGCCTCGGCCACCCGGCGCCCGGGAAGCGCGATCCGCACCTCCGGGTAGCCGGGCAGCGGCAGGGAGGGGACGTGGGCCACCCGGTAGCCGTGCGGCCGCTCGCCGGCCTCTCCCGGACGACCGCGCCGGGGTCGCGCCGCCGGGGCCAGTACCAGCACGGCGTGGCCGCGGGCCGCCAGGTGCTCGGCGGTTCGCAGCACGCTGTGGGCGACGCCGTTGAGCTGCGGCGCGAAGGACTCGGTGACGATCAGGACGCGCAGCCGGCCGTCGTCGGAGGCCGGGAGTCCTGCGGCCCGAGCGGTTCGGCCGGTCGGTACGGCACGGCCGGTCGGTACCGCGGACCGGACCCCGTTCACCGGGCGGCACCGGCGGCGGCTTCGGCGTCCACCTCTACCTCTACCTCTACCTCTGCCTCTGCCTCGGGGTCGATCGCGGGGGCGATCCCGGCTCGGGCCCCGACTGCCGCCCCGTCCCCCGCCGCGCGGCCGACCTCCCGCAGATCCCGCAGGATCTCCCGGAACGACGCCGCGAGACCGGCCTCGCAGTACTCCACACCGATCTCGGCACAGTACGCCCGCACGATGTGTGAGGCCGCGCCGAGCGATGCCACCGGCGTGGCCGGGAAGAGGTGGTGCTCGATCTGGTAACCGAGGCCACCGAACACGAAGTGCACGACCCGCCCGGCACGGAGGTTGCGGGAGGGCAGGACCTGCCGCCGCACGTAGTCCCCGTGCGCCTCGTCCGCGCCGGTCATCGGCATGCCCTTGTGGTTGGGCGCGAAGATGCACCCCAGGTACACGCCGAGCACGGCCCCGCACACCGCGGCGAACGCGAGCGCCTGGAGCGGCGTGAGGACGACGAGCAGGAGTCCTGCCGCCAGGGCGTAGTGCAGGACGGCGAGGGTCCGCTCCAGGGCCGGGTACCGGACCTGACCCCGGACCAGGGTCAGGCAGGTCGCGACGACGAGGCCGAGCGCCTGGAGGGAGAGCAGCGGGAAGAACAGCTCGGCCTGGTGCCTGGCGACGGCCCGGCGCAACCCCCGTGTGCGGCGGGCCTGTTCGACGGTCCGGACGAAGAGGATGGAGTCGGCGGCCGGATCGCGGCCCTCGCGGTTCGGGTGCGCGTGGTGGCGGTTGTGGTCGCTGACCCACCAGCCGTAGCTCATGCCGACCAGGAGGTTCCCGAGGACGATCCCCGCGAGGTCGGTCGCCCGGCGCCCGGAGAACACCGCGTGGTGCGCCACGTCGTGGCCGAGCAGCGCCAGCTGGCCCAGGACGAAGGCGAGCAGGGGTGCGAGGGCGAGCTGCCACCAGGTCGCGCCGAGGGCGGTGAACCAGGCCAGGAGCAGGGCGAGGGCGGCCAGCAGGGCGGTGCTCCGGCCGGCGTAGTAGAGGGGGCGCCTGCGGAGGAGTCCGGCCTCCTGGACGCGTCGGCGCAGCTCGGCGAAGTCACCGCGCCGGGCCGTGCCGACGGTCGGGCTCTCCTGAACGGTCATGCCACCATCCCGGGTGTCGGGTCGCCCGGCCGACCGCGACCGCCTTCCGCGCGGCCCGGACCGGGAACGGCCCAGCCTTCCGTACCCGTACCTCCGACATCTCGATCCGGTCCGTGTCGCCCGGGACATGGACCGATCGGGCGGACGGCGGTCCTCGGCACTCTGCTGCACGTCCGAGCTCCGCCCGTCCGTTCGAGTCCCGCGAACGGCCTCCGGGGTGCGGAGTGGGGTGCCGGGTGCCGGGTGGGGCGGGGAGAGACGATCGACCACCAGTTGTGCTGTTTAGCCGTCATTTACCGTACGTCGACGTACAGTTGGTGTGCTTGGCATGCACACTTCAGGAACTTCGGACGTGAAGGAGCATCTCTCGTGACCACTCACCTCAGGCGTCCCGCCCTCCGGCGCACGGTACCGGCGCTGATGGCGACACTGTGCGGGATCGCCGGCGTCGCCACCGTCGGCGCGACCCCGGCAGCGGCAGCCGACCAGCGGCACGCGATCTACGCGATCGCGCACCGGGTCGACACCGTGGCAGGCGTGGACGCCGCCCTCAAGCACGGCGCCAACGGCATCGAGATCGACGTCTGCGCCTGGTGGAACCCGAACGAATGGCGGGCCTACCACGACTGCTCCTCGGCCGGGGAGAACCGTCTGGGCCCCAGCTTCGACAGCATGATCGACCGCATCCTCTCCAACGCCAACGCGGGGCGCCGGCTCTCCCTGGTCTGGCTGGACATCAAGGACCCGAACTACTGCGGGGAGCAGCCGAACCGCACCTGCAGCGTCGCCGGGCTGCGGGACAAGGCCCAGCGGCTCACGGCCGCCGGGATCCAGGTGCTCTACGGCTTCTACGAGTACCACGGCGGCAACACCCCGGACGTCGGCGGCCGGGGCTGGAAGAGCCTGGAGGGCAAGCTCGGCCCCCTGGAGGGCATCACGACGACGGGGAGCCGCGACACGGTCCGCAGCGCCTTCGAGCGTTCCGGCTCCGGCTTCCCGGCCGGCCACCGGGCGATGGACTACGGCGACAGCGACATCACCAAGGGGTTCGGCAACTGCACCGAGCCCACCTACAACACCTGCACGGAACTGAAGAAGGGAGCGGCGGACCGCGCCTCCGGGCAGCTCGCGGCCACGCTGTCCTGGACGACCACCTACAACGACCCCTGGTACGTCGACAAGCTGCTGGGTGACGCCCGGGTGGACGGCATCATCGCCGGCTACGGCGCCTTCACCGGAGTGCGCGAGTACGACGACAGCTGGCAGTGCGCCAACGCCGTCAACCTCGTCCGAGACTGGGTGAACCGCCACGGCTCCACCCACCGCATGGCCACCGGCGGCGACCGCCTCTTCAAGTAGGGGACGACCTCCGGCCGCGCCCCGGTACGGGCCGGGCGCGGCCGGGCGCGGCGCGGGCCGGGGCATTTGTTCTCGGGCACGGAGTGGGAGTAGTGTTCTCTAGTCGCTCGGCAGGGAGCACCGGACACGCATCGGCGCGGACGGTCCCGGGGCGGCCAATCCCCTGAAACACCACCTCCCAGGTTCGGGCTGGGTTGCGTTCGCATTTCTGCGTCGCGGCTCGGTTCTTATTCGGCGTGTTCGTTTTATCGGATTGCGGTCGATTCGCCTT
>NZ_JBIWNL010000051.1:0-56976 GCF_044767225.1 Kitasatospora sp. NPDC101447 | reverse complement strand
GCGCCATCAGAGGGAAGGTGGATGAAATCACCGGGGGGACCTACAAGGTCAGGGTTGATTTTGCCGCGCCGGAGATCCCGAAGATTCTCTGCGTTACCTGCACTGGGAAACTCTGTGATCTCTGCAGATTGAAGAATGCCCCACCGGCAGCAGACCCCGACGGGGCTGCGCGGGACCCGGCAGAGTTTGACTACGTGGTGGTCGCCAATGGATTTACTAGGGACTGGTGGGTCCCAAAGCTGTCCGAAGAAGCGGGATTGGTCATTGAATCCATTGTGGGCGGACCTCTTCAAGGTGATGCGGGCCGCAGGCTCGCTAGACATATCGGGCCTGGCCTTGAGATCATGGGTCTTTACCCGCGGTTACACCTTCCGATGTTCGCGGAAGTCCAGGGCCCGGGATTCGGCAGCCTCCACAGCCTGGGCTTGCTGTCCGACCGCATCCTCAGTCCGAACTGCGACAGGCCCGTGGACTACGAGGGCCCTTCGCGGTATCGTTGAGTGTCTTCTGCCCTGCCGGAAGGAAGGGGCCTCGCATGCATCAGACCACCCCATGGCAGAGACCCACTCAGGTCCGCCGGGGCATCAGGTGGCCGGCGAAGGTGCTGGAGAAGCTGGACGCCGAGGCGGCCCGGAAGAAGACCAACTTTACAAAGCTTGTCGAGAATACGGTCATCCTGACGGCGAAGGATGGCGGCGGCCTTCAACAGTTGGCCGATTTCGACTGCGCAGTGAAGGACGCTCGCCATTACTTGGAGTCGCAGGAGCCGCACGCGACACGCACGCTCTTCTGGCGTGTGTCTGCTGACGACCAGCTTGCTCACCTGCAGCGGCGCCGACCCGACGCCAAAGATGTTTCGGAGGACGTCGTCCTGCTGGCCTGCGCACTCCAAGCCCTGCCCGACGCGCTCCCGGCCCGGCCCGAGGCAAAACAAGAGCCACGTTCGTAGAGCCCCCAATGGGAGTGCACCCGGAGTGGCGCATGCAAGCGGTTGTGGGTCTGGTTAGCGGGGCAGCCCGACCGGGGTGAGCTGGCGGACATGGGCCGGTCATCGCCGAGGAAGTAATCTCATTTGGAGATTCTGCGGAGGCAGATGAGGGCTGTTGCGATGCTGGCGAAGGCGGCGAAGTGGTCGGCCTTGCGTTCGTAGCGACGGTGGAGTCGGCGGAAGCCGGCGAGCCAGGCGACGGTGCGCTCGATCACCCAGCGGTGCCGGTCGAGGCGTTGAGAAGAGTCGATGTCTCGGCGGGCGATGCGGACCGGGATCTGGCGCCGTCGGAGGCAGGAGCGGATGAAGCGACGGTCGTAGGCTTTGTCGCCGTGCAGCTTGCCGGGCCTTCGCCTTCTGGGGCCGCGGCGTGAGCGGATGGGCGGGATGGCGTCGGTGAGCGGGATGAGGGCCTGGCTGTCGTGAACATTGGCCCCGGAGATCGCGAGCGACAGGGGTAAACCGGCACATTCGGTGAGCAGGTGGATCTTCGACCCGTACTTGCCCCGATCGACAGGATTCGGACCTGTCAGTTCCCCCTTTCAGGGCCCTCATGTTCACCGAGTCGACCGCGCACCGCGACCAGTCCAGCTCGCCCCGCGAGCCGAGTTCGTCCAGGACGACCCGGTGGAGCTTGGCCCACACCCGGGCCTTGCTCCACTCGGTGAAGCGTCGGTGAGCCGTCGGCCCGGACGGGCCGAAGCAGGGCGGCAACTGGGCCCAGGTGCACCCCGAGGTCGCGACGAACACGATCGCCGCCAACACCTCGCGGTCCCCGTGTCGCCGTCGGCCACCGCCCTGCGGACGCACCGGAGCATCCGGCACCACCAACTGGAACAGCTCCCACAACTCGTCCGGCACCAGACGCTCAACGATCAGCACGCCCGGAGTCTACTCAACCACCCAAATGAGATGACTTCTTAGTGGGCGTTTTGGCATTCTTAATCCCGTAAGTGGCTTATCGTCGTGCTGCATTAATCCGCTATGCCCGATAGATGAACAACCTCCACCTCCAAACGGGAAGAGCGGCTGTCCGTCTCGCCCGGATCTGTGCCTCGAAGTCCGTCTGGTTTGAAAAAGTTATAGAAACGCCGACCTATCAGTGGAACGGGGCCCTCCGCCCCATCTGTGCTGACGCTGTGTCATGACCGAGCGCAAGCCGTACCCGAGCGACCTCTCCGACGCCCGATAGGCCCTGATCGAGCCGATTCTGACGGCCTGGAGAAAGGCTCGGCTCGACCGTCGGCCGACCGGCCAGCCGGCGAAGGTCGAACTGCGCGACGTGTTCAACGCGATCCTCTACATCAACCGCACCGGAATCCCCTGGAAGTACCTCCCGCACGACTTCCCCAACCACGGCACCGTCTACGCCTACTACGCCGCCTGGCGCGACGAGGGAATCTTCGCCCAACTCAACTACGACCTGACCGGCCTGGCCCGCGTCAAGGAGGGACGCAACCCCGAGCCGACAGCATCCGTCATCGACACCCAGAGCGTGAAGACCTCCACCAACGTGCCCCTGACCAGCCAGGGAACCGACGCAGCGAAGAAAATCGTCGGCCGGAAGCGCGGCATCCTCACCGACACCCTCGGGCTGATCCTCACCGTAATCGTCACCGCCGCGAGCCTGTCCGAGAACGCCGTGGGAATACACCTCCTCAACCAAGCCAAGAAGACCTATCCGAGCATCTCCAAAAGCTGGGTCGACACCGGCTTCAAGAACGCCATGGTCGAGCACGGAGCCAGCCTGGGAATCGACGTCGAGGTCGTCCACCGAAAGTCCGACATCCCCGGATTTCACGTGGTGAAAAGGCGGTGGGTCGTCGAACGAAGCCTGGGGTGGATCATGCTGAGACGGCGCCTCGCCCGCGACTACGAGACCCTCCCGGCCAGCTCCGAAGCCATGATCCACATCGCCTCGATCGACAACCTCACCAAGCGCATAACGGACGAGACCACACCAACCTGGCGGGGAACCTACTAGGGCATAAAGGGCAATCCACTCACTTCAAACGCCCTCTTAGTCCTCGCTGGGGTGGCTCGTGCTCATCGGTGTGTCGGGGTCGAAGAGGGTGTGCCCAGCCATCGCCCCGAGGTGAGGGTGCCGGTGACGGGCGGCCAGTAGGCCCAGCGGACGACAGGGGCTTCGGGGGTGGTCGGCGCGTCGATGAAGTCGGGTTCGGGCGCGGGGTTGGGGACCTTGAGGGGTTCACCGGCGGGCAGGAGGTTGGCCTGCGGGTGGTGGCCAAGCCAGGGCTGCTCCGGGTCCGGGGCTATCAGCCAGTAGGTCAGGTCGGTGCCTGCGTCGTGCAGTACCGGTCCGAGGCGGATCTCGGTGTCCGGCACGTCGGCGGTGCTCATCTGGTTCCTCCTCTGCGGTCTGGTGGCGGTCTGCTCGCGGCGGGCCGGGCGGGCCGCGCGCGGCCCTGGCGCCCTGACCGGCTGTCATGGGGCTTCCTCGGGGCCGCCGGGGACGCAGTCGAGGACGGCGGCCGGGTTGCGGGTGCCCATGGCCAGCTCGCGGGCGAGGGCGCGGGCCCCGTAGGTGCGGGCGGCGGCCTCGTCGCCGTGCTCCCGGGCGAAGCAGAGGACCTGCAGCGGGGTGACGTCCTGCGGCGACGGGGTCGCCGGGCGGCGGCCGGTGTCCCCGCACAGCAGGCAGCCGTTGTCCGCCGTCGGGTCGACCGGCCCGCCGGGGTGCCGCAGGCACGCGTTCGCCCGCGCCCGGCCCTGTGCTGCGGATGCCAGGTCGAGGCCGCGGCGCAGCTCGTCGGCGATCTCGCCGAGGGTGCCGTCGTGCAGCTCGTGCCGCTCGGCGTACGCGCCGAGGGTTCGCAGGCTGGCGGCCAGTGGCGGCAGGTGGTCCGGGATCATGGCGTGGTCTCTCGTTCAGTGCCCGCGGGTCCGGGCCGGTTGCCCGGCCTTCCGCTCGGCCTTCTCGCGCCGGGCCTGGGCGAGAGCGGCGGCGTGGGTCGGCTCGGAGTCGGCGGCGGCCCTGCGGCGGGCCAGGATCGGGCTGTCGGGCTGTCGGGCTGTCGGGCTGTCGGGCTGCGTAGTGTGCGCCTCTTCGGGCTCACGCCACCGGGACGTCGCCGGGCCGGGCGCCGACCCGCGTCCAGGGACACCTGCGGGCGGTTCATCTGGGACGTCGCGCCGGTCAGGTGCTCGCCGTTGCCGACCATCCGGAGTGCGCGCCGGGTGCGGCCGGAGCAGCGCCGGGAGTTGCAGAGCAGGCACTGGCCCCAGCCGTCGGGCGCCTCCGGGTCGACCGGGCCGTGCGGGTGCTCGGCGCATCCGGTGCGGGTGCACCGGCTCGCGAGGGCGGCGGCGATCCAGTACGCCTCGTGGAGCGCTTCCATGACGGCCTGGAACTCGGCCGGGTCGGACGTGAGCGCCGCGTGGTAAGCGAGGTCGTTCGCGGTGGCCATCTTGGTGCGCAGGTCCGCGAGGCCGACGACGCGGCCGGCCGGGAGGAAGGACTTCTGGCTCATCAGCTGCTCCCTGGGGTCAACTGCTGCTGACGGTCTGTCGGGTCTTGCCGGACTGGTCCTCGGCGGGTCTGGCCGGGGTGGCTCGCGGGTGCCAGTCGTTCGGGGCGGCGCCGCCCTCGCCGCCGCCGTCGAGCGGCAGCATCAGCGGTGCCTGCGTCGGCTCGGCCCTCGGCGCGGGCAGCGGCGCCGCGGCGGGTTCCTGGGCCGGTGCGGTGCGCCCGAAGAGGATCACCGCGGCGACGTTCTCGGGTTCCGGGGACGGCGCCTGCGGGGTCACGGCGTCCTCGGGCCACAGCTGCGGGCCGGGGTCCGGCACGACGACGGGCAGCCGGTCCGAGCAGACCGCGACCAGCGCGGGGACGTCGGCGTCCGCCGGGCCCCCGTCAGTCCACAGGGACGCCCCGGGGGCGGGCTGCCAGACCACCGTCTCGGCCGTCTCGAACCGGTCGGCCGGGGCCACCGGGACGGCGGGGCCGTGGGCGTCCTCGGCGGGCTCCCCCGCTGGGGCGGGGGCGGCGTGGGCCGCCGCCCGGTCCAGCTCGGCCCGGCAGCCGCCGCAGACCTTGTCCGCTGGGACGTCGGAGCCGGCGGTGAACGGCCGGTCGCAGACCTCGCACTGCTCCCGGTCCCGGTACAGCCGCGTCTCCCGGCCGGTGCGGACCTTCCGGCCCGCCCGGCGGTCGCGCACCCGGTCGGCGATCCGCTGCTGGCAGGAGCGGCACGCCTCCCCGGTGTCGATCAGCACGCCGTCCTCGCAGGCCCGGTCGGGGCAGTTCGGGGTCGGGCGCAGCAGTTCCTCGACGACGCCGAGCGGCGAGCGCAGCAGGCCGTCGTGGAAGTCCCGCTCGTAGCCGTGGTGCACCCACCGCCACGCGGCCCGCTCCCCGAGCTGCGCCGGGGTCCGGGACTCCAGCGCCAGGGCGGTCACCTTCCGGTTCTCGTTCGGCAGGTGCCGGTACGGGAACTTCTCCCACAGGACGGCCAGCAGGGCCGCGGGGAGCAGCGCCTCGGTGTTGCGGATCAGCCGACGGACCTCGGCCGGGAACGGGCTCGGCTTGCGGCCGGTCGTGTCCCCGGAATCAGCAGCGAGAGGAGAGGTCGGTTCCGTCGCGGCGGAGCCGCTGTCGTCCGCCGCTCGCGCGCTACCTCCGTCAGTAGTCCTACGGACGTCAACCACATCTTCTTTGTTCTTTGACGGGTCAACTGACGGTTCAATAACGGTTACGGCGGTTTTGCGTACGTGATTCACGCACTCTGCGTCCGTGACGTCACGCTGTTCAAGTGCGTGACATCCGGACGCAGAGTCCGTGACATCGGCGTCCGTCACGCACTCTGCGTCCGTGACACGCCGGGCACGCGAACGCTTCTGGCGGCCCGCCATGGCCGCGCGCTCCCGGTCCAGATCGGCCAGGATCTCCTCCCAGTCCGAGGCCGGACGCCGAAGGTGCATCGCCAGCTTCCAGATCGGCACGCCGCCGTCCGTGGTGCCGGTCTGCTCGATGAGCGTCCCGTCCTCCAGCAGGTCCAGGGACCGCTGGATCGTCCGCCGGTTGAAGCCCGTCCGGTACTGGAGCCTCGCCAGCGACGGGTGCGCGTTCGTGCCGTCCCTGCGGGCGAACTCGGCGAGGACACCGAGGACGTGCCGGGCGGTCGTCGCTGGCTTCCCCTTCTCCGTCAGCAGCATGGGCGCGTGTTCCTGCGCCCAGGTGACTGCTTCGTGGCTCATGGGGCCCTTTCAGTCAGGTTTGGTCTGCGGGGTCAGTTACTGGGCCGCGGCACGCACGTCGGCGGCCCGTTCGCGGTAGCGCCAGTACGCGTTGTCGAACCGCCTAGCGATCTCCGCCTCGGCCCGCCGAAGCGCCTCAGGCCCGGGCTCGCCGACGGCATTCAGGTGGTAAGCGCGGGCCTTGTCCTTGAACGGCAGGGAGGCCGGATCCCACGGCATCGTGGAGTCGTGACGGGCCATCACCGAGTTGCAGCGGTCACACAGCAGGCCTCGGACGAAGAACGCACCGCCGCCTTCGAAGTGGTCGATCACGAGCTCGCCGCGCGGGGTCTCCTGGTCGGGCGTACCGCACAGCTCGCACGCATCCCCGGCCCGCACTCGCAGCACGTCGTACTGGGCGTAGGTGAGTCGGTGGGTCGCGTGCTGGCACGGCCTGCCAGAGCGGCGCGCATGCGCGTAGGCGGGCCGTTCGGAGTCGTACATCAGTGGCTCCCTGATCAGCACTTGATCTCGGCCCCACAATGCCACAATCTTTAAAGTCTTGCCAATATTCGACTTCTTTAGATTTTGGCCATGTTCTACACTCTTGCCATGCCCACAGAGAGCAAGATCCGAGTGGCCGAGGACGGCGTTGCAGAGGTCGGGATGACCGATGCCCGAGCGGCCCTGACCGCCCTCATGCGCGAGGTTCGCTACGGCGGGAAGATCGGCGCCTTCACCGAACGTGGCGTGCGCCAGGTCATGCTCGTGACCCCCGACTTCTACGACCGCGCCGTACAGGCCCTCGGGGAGAAGTCGGCAGGCCAAGCTGGCTGACCGGCTGCATGCCGCAGGCCGTCCTCGGCGAGGGCGGCCGTTTCGGTCTGCCCCGGCACTCACCAGCGGCCGGCCTGGCGGGGGATGCCCAGGCCCGCCCGGCGGTCGGCGTCCTCCATGCACTTCCAGCGCCGGTCCCGGCGACGCCGGTCCTTGTCCGTGAGGCGCACCGACCGGTCGACGACCTGGACGATGACGGCCGCGGCGGCGGTGAACGTCGGGAAGGGGTCCTCCTCGCTCTCGGCGACGTCGCCCTCGGGCCGGACCCGATACAGGTCGCCTAGCCAGCCCCTGGAGGCGTACCAGCGGGCGTAGTCCTTGTCGGTGCTCAGGTACGCCCGGTCCGGGTGGCGGGTCGGGGGCTCGCTGAGTCGGCCGTCCGGCATGCGGATCTGGCGGCCCTTGGCGCGGGCCTCGCACTCCGCGCAGCCGGGGTGCACCCGCGGGGGGTGCGGGACGATCCAGTCGCCGACGTTCAGGCCGGGGACGCCGCCGTGGAAGTAGCGGGGGGCATCGGTCATGGGGTGGCTCCGTGCGGGCTTGGCCCCGGATGCAACGCGCGGCCGGGGCGAGATGGGGTTGGCTGGCGCCCAGGAGTAGGGGGCGCCGGCCGGTTCGGGAGGCCGCTACTCGGCGGCCGGGCGGGGGCGGGGGCCCCGGGTCCCCCTGCGGCTCCTGAGCTGGACTCCGGCCTCCAGGAGCAGCACTCGGGTCTGCCCGTACGACCGGTCGTGGGCCTCGGCGCAGGCCCTGATCGAGGCGCCGCCCCGGTACGCCTTCGCCATCGCCTCGCGGACCTCCAGGCGGTTCTTGCTGGTGATCCTGGGGCGCCGGTGGGCGTTGCCGCCGGGGCGGGCCTGCTTGTGGTGCTCAGCAATGGGTCTGGTCCTCTCGCTGGTCAGGTAGGGGTGCCGCCGGGGCGGACCGGCCGGGGCCGCGGCGGTAGTCGGTGCCGCCCGTCACCGCAGTGCCCGGGCGGGAAGGTCATCGAGGGCGTCGCCGAGCGCGTCGGCCAGGGCGCCGCGGCGGTCGGCGGGCAGCGGGGCGTGCTGCTCGGCGCTGGCGGCCCCGAGGAGAAGGCACTCGACGATCTCGGCGATCTCCTCGACGGCCAGGCCGCGCACGGTCGCCGCCATCACGGGCTCCTGAGGGTGGCGCCGTCGCCGGCCTCGCCCGGCTGCGGCTCGTGCGTGCCGCGCGGGACGAACCGGCGGTCGACGCCGGACAGCGCCCAGCCGGTCGCCATCTCCAGGTGGGTGATCGCCTCGGACCCCTTGCGGCTGCCCGGCACCAGCTCGTTGATGGTCAGCGCCAGGTTCAGCGCGACCTCCGCGATCCGGGCCTCGTGCCGCGCCGCGGTGCGGACCCTGCCGTTCAGGCGGAGCACCGGCGTGTGGTTCGCCTGCCTGGGCCCGGTCCACTCGACGTGGCCGTCCTCGCCCGGCCTGGAGGCTGAACTGGCCATCCCAGGTGTCGGCCGCCGGACGCCGGCCGCGCCGGAACACCGGCAGGCCGATGCCGTACCTGACCTGCTGCACCAGGGCCGGGGAACAGCCGAGGCGCTGGGCCACGGACCGGTTCCACGGCCGCGCGGGCCCTACGGGACGGGCCGCAACGTGGACGTCCTGCGACCCTCGGCGCCGCTGCGCCCCGATGTCACCCCGGACTTGTCCAGGCCGCCGGGGTCGAGGGTGCCGCCCGCGTCGAGGGAGAGGCTGGTGAGGAAGTCGGTCACCGGGTCACCGCCGCGGGGGCGTACACGCTGTCGTGGTCCGGGTTCCAGGCCGGCACCTGGTGGGCCTGGGGGAAGAGGAAGTAGTAGGGGTCGTCGATGCGCTGGGCGTCGACCGTCTCGGGGCTGGGGTCGATCTCGGTGAGCGCGGTGCGGACGGTGCGGGCGACGAGCAGCCACGCCTCCTGGGTGTAGGGGTGGGCGGGGCCGAATTCTGTGGTGGCCTCGTCGGTGAGGTGGCCGGCCCACGTGCGGGCGATGGCGGTGCGGCCTTCGGCGAGCGCGGTGTGGACGGCGGCGTATGACTCGCGGTACCAGCGCGGGGGCACGGGCGGGTGCGTCGGCTTGGACGGGGTCACCGCGGCAATGAACACGTCCTGGACGCGGGTGGCGGGGGCGACGGCGCGTGGCTGGAAACGCAGCGGGAGGTCCGTCGTGCGGCGCCGTCGGCGCAGGGTGGCGGCGGCCCGGATGGTGAGGAGCAGCGGCCACAGGAGTGCGAGCGCGAGCCAGGCGGCGCCTGCCACGAGGCGGACGGCGGGCGCGGGCAGGCGCAGTCGGGGGAGCCAGGCCGCGTCGGTTCCGGTCAGCGCGAGGTAGCAGGCGCCGGCCGGGAGGTAGGCGGTGGCCGCCACCGCGAGCGCCGCGGGGCAGCCTGAGCTGAGGGAGGGCAGCAGGGTCGGCGACAGGTCCATCGTGGCTCCTCGGGCAGTGGTGATCGGCGACCGAGGTAACCCCGCGCTCCTGGACGGACCCCTTGACGATCAAGGTCCGTCGGATAACGACTCCGCATCTACGTTCCGTCACGGTGTTGGGGCGCATCTGTATGGCCCGCACCGCAAAGGCCCTGACTCCTTTGCGGTGCGGGCCTGCTTGCGGTGCGGGACCGCAAAGGGCGCTTGCGGAGTGCGGTCCGTAAGGCGCTGTTGCGGTGTGGGAGTTTGCGGTGCGTGACGGGAGCGGCCGGACCGCTGCGCACGGGGCCGGAGTGCTCGCGGTGCGGGGCATCAAGGGTGGGCCCGGTACTGCACCGCAGCACCCGCACCGCTTCCGCCCGCACCCGCGGTGGACGTCTCGGCGCCCCGGTTCGAAGGCGAGGTCGAGGCGCGCGGCCGCCTCCGGGCCGGAGCCGGCCGCCTCGCCCGGGCCAACCGTCCGACCGCTGTCCGGGGACCGGCCCGAGGCAGATCTTCGTGGCGTCGACGGCCATCAAGGAATCCCCCGCCCCCTGAGACCGGCCATCAAGGGATCCCACCGGCGGCGGGGCTCCGGCATCAAGGAATCCGGCGGCCGGAGCCCGGCCATCAAGATATCCGGCGGCGCCGGGCACCGCGGGCCATCAAGGAATCACCCTGCTGCCTGCCCGGACCAGCCGCACACCTTGATGCCCTTCCCCGGCGGGCGCAGCACACCTTGATGGGCCATCAAGGAAGGTGGACCGCACCTTGATGCCGCACCAAGAGTGCAGGTCAGAAGTTTGATGGTGCCCGTTGTGCGGTTGTTACCGAGCGGGTCTCGATCATCAAGGAGTCCATCAAGGAGTGCGGGGTTTCCTCCCTCGACAGCAACCGCTGACGACCTAGGAGACCCTGGTGAAACCCACGTCTTCCCGGCGCGACCGTGCGCCGGACACCCCTTCCCCGATCGCCTCCGGCATCGAGCTGCGCCGCTCCCGCGTCCGCACGATGCTCATGTACGGAGGCGTCTGGGCAGCCCTGGCCACCGGCCCGCTGGCCCTCGCGGTGGCCGTCGCCGTCCCGCAGATGGCGAGCAGCGCACCGGCCGCCCCGGCCGCCGCGCCGCTCGTGATCGCTCCGCCGACCGGCTACGCGGAGAGCTTCGTCGACCTGTGGCTGCGCTCCGGCGGGGTCACCGACTCTCCGGCTCTGCGCGCCATGGCGCCCGGAGTCGACCTGCCGAAGGGGACGGCCGCAAAGGCCGCCAAGGTGGAGAAGACCGTTGCGGTGCGGAGCACGCCGATGGGCGGCCGCACCTGGCAGGTCACCGTTGCGGCCACACTCGTGGTGCCGCCTGCCGCCCCGCAAGGCGACTCGTCCGCGCAAGCCGCCCCGCAGTCTCCGCAGACGCCCGCACCGCGTGCGGGGGTCTTCCCGCAAGGGGCGGACGACCCTGCGCGGGTCGTGCGGTACTTCGCGGTCCAGGTGTCGATGGTCCGCTCGGCCGGCTCTGGCGGGGCGCCGGACTCGTTGGTGATCACCGGCGCTCCGGCCCTGGTGTCGGCACCGGCCGCGCTGGCCGAGAAAGACCCCGCGACGAAAACGTACGGCGCGCAGGTCTCCGACGGCCCGCTGCGCGACACCGTGGCCGGCTTCCTGGCCGCCTATCTGAGCGGAGTCGGCGACAGCTCCAGGTACCTCGCGCCGACGGCGCGCATCCCGGCCCCGGACGCGGCGCACTACTCGAAGGTCTCGCTGAAGCAGCTTTCGGCGGCCGGCGCGGTTCCCTCCTCGCCCGCGGACGGGGCGGTGCTGGAGGTGCAGGCCGATGTCCTGGCGACGGACGGCGCCGGGGAGTGGCCGCTGGAGTACCCGCTGCGGCTGACCGCCCGGGCCGGTCGCTGGGAGATCGCGGTCCTCGCACCCGCCGGATCCACGCCCTCTCCCTTCCCCTCTTCCTCTCCTTCTTCCGGCGCGCTGTCGCCGGCCGACCCGAACGGGGCGCACTGATGACTACGCAGCTCGCGGGCCCCATCCAGAATTTCGGCAACGCCTGGGCGACGACCCTGCTCGACTGGGTCGCCAGCGGCCTCATGATCGCGCTGACCGTCATCGTGATCACCCACGCGATCCGAAAGATGTCGATCAAGAGTGCGATCGGCGGCGCCATCGGCCTGGTGATCTGCTGGAGCCTGTTCGCCGGCCGCTACTCCCTTTCCGACCTCTTCCGGAACGAGTACAGCGAGAACAAGCCCGCCACCACCGCGCCGCTCCAGGGTGCGGGCCCGCTGCAGGATGAGCTGCCGATCACCTTCTCCCCGCAGCCGGACCAGCGGTGACCAGCGCCGCGCGTCCCAGGATCGGCCGCTCCTACACCAAGGCCAGAAGGCACCCGTGGGTGCTGGGCAAGATCGGCGACTGGAGGATCCCGCTCGGGCCCTACACGCCGCCGCAGCTGGTGGTTGCCGCCGTCGGGAGCTTCCTCCTGATCGAGACGGTCAGCTGGTGGTGGCCGGTCACCGGCCCCCTGCCGATCGTGGTCTGGGCGGTGGCGATCTGGGCCGCGCGGCACTCACGGATCGCTGGCCGGTCCCCGTTCCTCGTTGCCGCGGACGCCCTCGGGCTGCTCGTTTCCCCGCGCCACGGCCGGATCGGCGGCCGGGCGGTGCGCCCGATGCGCCCGCTTCTGATGGCCGGCGCCTTCACCTTCGAGGACGCGCCCGACGACCAGGTCCTCCCGGAGCCGCCCGTACGGAAGGTGCCCGAGCGGGAGCCGGAGCGGCGGCCGCTCAGCCTCTTCGAACCCCGCCTTGGCGCCCCGGCCCCCGAAGCTGCACCCGCCGCAGGCCCGCCTCCGGGCCCGGCCCTCACTCCCCTCCAGCAGATGCTGGCCGCGGCCGCCGCCGCCCAGACCCAGAAGGGAGACGCAACATGAAGGCGTCGTTCCGTCACATCACCGGCAATCTGCTCTGGTCGACCACCGGCACCGTATGGGCGTTCTGGCGGGTCACCCCGATCGGCTCGCGCTACTCCAGCGACCTGGAGCGCCAGGACGTGCTGCGCCGGGTCACCAGCCTGGTCCGTTCCCTGTCCGGGACGGCGCGGGTCTACAGTCTGTGCGCCCAGGTCGCGCCGCGGGAGGTCGCCGAGCGCATTACCGCCGGTGTGGACCTGGGGGCGCACCCGGGCACGGCCGAGAGCGCGAGCGCGGCGTGGAACCTGCTGGATGGCGCCGAGATGCACCGGCGCACCATCTGGCTGGCGGTCCCGCTCCAGGCGCCCGGACGCGCCGCCCAGCTCGCCCAGGCGAAGGGCTCGATGTGGGCGATGTTCGGCGAGCAGGCCGGCCTGCCGGCGGCGCCGGTGCCCGTGAGCGAGGTGCAGCTATATAGGGGAGTGGCCCGGCAGGTCGAGTCGGGGCTTGGCGGCGGCCTGGAGATGCGCCCGGCCCGCCCGGCGGAGATCGTCTGGATCCACCAGCACGCCGTGCACCGCGGCATGGCTGAGCCGCTGCTCGCCGACGTCGAGGACAGCCACCGCTACGGCGGGCGGATCGTCGGCGCCCAGCTGCGCAGCCCCGGCTACGCGTCCCTGGGCCAGGTCCGGCTCCTGGAGGGCGGGCAGCAGGACGACGGCGGGCAGCCCGGGCACGAGGGCGGTGCGGGCGGAGGGTTGGCCCGGCTTGCCTCGCGGTTCACCGGCAGCGCGCTGTCGAGGGTCTGGTTGCAGGTCGAGGCCGAGCATGGGGTGGGCTACCAGGCGCACCTGGCGCTGGAGGAGATCCCCGAGGCGGTGCACGAGGGCTCCGCGGACCTGCTCGCCCAGCTGGAGCTGCTGCCGTACCCGGTGGACGCGGTGATCGACCTGACGCTGGTGGGGGCGGAGAAGGCGAAGCGGGCGATCGCGCGGAAGAAGCGGGAGATCGCGGACCAGGCCGACCAGTGGGCGGCGCACCCGACGGGTATGCCGGACTCGCTGCACGGGGCGGCCGAGGTGTTGGGCGAGCAGGAGGCCCGGCTGGGGCGCACCAGTGTGGAGCTGGAGGTGCAGTCGCGCACGGTGCTGACCGTGTGGGGGCCGGCCGCGCAGGCGGCGGACGAGCGGGCCCGGGACCTGAAGGCGCGTCTTACCGGTGCGGACTATGGGGTGATCCGGCCGCGCGGCGGGCAGGTGAGGCTGTTCCAGTTCGGTCTGCCGGGGGCGCTGGCCGCGCTGCGTTCGCGGGAGAGCACCCAGTTCCAGCTGTCGGAGGACTGGGCGATGTCGGGGGCGTTCACGGTGCCCGAGGTCGGCGACGAGTCGGGCCCGATGATCGGTCAGAGCCTGGACGTGGGCACGACGCGGCCGGTGTTCCTGGACCTGGCGTCGGCGCCGCTGAGCAATGTCGCGGCCTCTCTTGCGGTCCTCGGTGATCTCGGTTCGGGCAAGAGCGTCCTGCTGAAGCTGCTCATCAGCACGTTGATCGACCGGGGTCACCGGGCGATCGTCATCGACCGCACCAGCCAGCGCGAGTACGCGCAGTTCGCTCAGAGCGCC
Source organism: Kitasatospora sp. NPDC101447 (assembly GCF_044767225.1). Classification (NCBI taxonomy): domain Bacteria; kingdom Bacillati; phylum Actinomycetota; class Actinomycetes; order Kitasatosporales; family Streptomycetaceae; genus Kitasatospora; species Kitasatospora sp. NPDC101447. The sequence goes on along the minus strand of NZ_JBIWNL010000051.1, from coordinate 43,010 downwards.
GCGCCCGGCCGGCATCAGGTGATCGACGCTGCCGACGCGCAGGTCTCCATCGACCCGTTGCGGGTGCTGCCTTCGGCGGCGGGTGAGGCGGCGGCGCTCAGCTACCTGCTGCTCCAGACGCAGCTCGATCTCATGTCTCCGGCCGGCGCGGTGCTCAACCGCGCAGTCAAGGCGGCGGCCGCGTCCCGGCGCCCGCACATGAACCTGATGCTGGAGGAGCTGCGGTCGATCGCGGAGGAGGACGGCAACCGCGGCGACGCGGCCGCCGACGTCCTGGACCTGCTCGCCACCGTGTCCGACCAGAAGCTGGCCCGGATGGTCTTCGACCCGTCACTGCCCGCGCTGTCCCTGTCCGACCTGTCCGCCGACCTGATCGTCTTCGCCACCAACGGCTTGACCCTGCCACCGAAGGAATCGCTGGGCCGGCCGGAGGTGCTGCGCACCCAGCCGCTGGAGGCGCTGATCGGGCGGGCTGTCCTCTACCTGATCGCGGCGATCTCCAGGCACATCGCGTTCACGGACCGCTCGCGTTTCGCGGCGGTGATCTTCGACGAGGTGTACTGGCTGACCAGCAGCGCCGAGGGATCGGCGTTGATCAAGGAGCTTGCGCACGACGGCAGGAAGCACAATGCCGGGTTCCTGGCCGGCGGTCACGACGCGTCGGATCTCGGGGACGAGACGATCTGCGGCCTGATCGTGCAGCGGATCCTCGCCCGCACCACCGATGAGTCGATGGCCCGCCGCGGCCTGGAGTTCCTCGGGCTGCCGGGCGACGACGAAGGCCTCATCCAGCTGGTCACCGGCGGGCTGTCGCCGCACGGTCACCCGAACCGGGCCGGGGAGATGCTCCTGCACGACACCCGCGGCCGCGTGGGCCGCATCCAGGTCATCGTGCCGAACCTGCCCAAGCTCCGGGGGATCTTCACCACCCCCGTCACCAAGTCCGCCTCCACCAGCGGCTCGCTCGGGAAGGCGCTCTCGCGATGAACCTGCAGACTCTCCCGGCGCCGCTGGCACGCAGAGCGCAGCGGGCCGGTGCCGCCTGGCGCCGGGCGGTGCGGATCTGGCGGGCGGTCAGCCGCTTCGCCGCCGCGTACTGGCCTGGCCGGCGCACCGTGCTCATCACCGTCGGCATGGTGTGGCTTTTCCTGCTCGCCGGGGCGTCGGCTGCCGAGGCCGCCGACGGCGGGGAGCGGGGAGGCGTGCTCGCCCCGCTCAACGTGTTGTCGTCGGAGGGCGTGCCGCTGGACTCCTACGACCTGAAGTCGGAGAGCGGCGGCACCACCGACATCAGGAGCCATGTCTGCAACCTGCTGCTGGGCGCGGGGTTCGCTCTGGTGCGGATCGCGGTCGGCCTGATGTGCTGGGTCGTCCAGTGGGTGTTCAACTTCCCTGTGGTCAAGACGCTGGTGGCCACCGCGGACAACCTGAACTTCGCGTTCTTCCAGACCACCGCCAATGACTTGTCGCTGTACGGGCTGTTCCTGGCAGCCGGTACAGCCTTCGGCTGCGTCCTGATGATGCGCGGCAAGGTTGGCCGCGGCGCGGGCGAGATGCTGATCACTCTGCTGCTGTCGTCGCTGGTGCTGATGCCGGCCCTCACCCCGAAGAGTGTGCTCGGCGAGCACGGGCCGCTGATGCAGTCGCAGGCGGCGGCGCACGAGGTGAGCCAGATCGCCGCGGGCGTCAATGGCCCCGATCCGGGCTGCATGAGTGAGAAGGACCGCAAGGACCCGTCGTGTCCGATGCGGATGATCATGACGCGGACGCTGGTGGTGCAGCCGTTCGAGCTGTTGCAGTACGGCCAGATCCCCGCGAAGGGCAGCTGGCTGGCCGGGGTGCACGACAAGTACATCCACGGGCAGCTGGCCACCAAGGGCAACTGCGACGACGTCATCCCGCTGCCCGGTGCGGACATCGCCTGCGACCACGGCAGCGCCGGCTGGGACTCGCTGAAGAAGGAGCTGAAGGACAAGCACGGCCAGGAGGGCAAGGACGTCTACGACTTCTCGGTCAACAGCAACTGGGACCGCGTCGGCGGCACCCTGTTGGTGTTCCTGGCAGTGCTGATCATCGCGATCGTCGTGCTCGGCATGGCACTGGTCCACCTCGGGACGCAGTTCGCGGACGTCACCGCCGCCTCGCTCACCGCGCCGTCGATGATCTGGGCAATGCTGCCCGGCGGCAACCGCTCGGCCGTGTGGAAATGGCTCGGGGTGTTCATGACCTCCGTGGTCACGGAGTTCGCGATCAGCATCATGTTGCCCCTCTTCGCCCTGGGCGCGAACGAGATCATGACGAACTCCGAGGACACGCTCATGATCCAGCGGTTGCTGATCTTGGACGGGTTCGCGGTCGTCCTCCTCGTCTTCCACCGCAGAATCTTCGCGTCCGCCGGCCAGCTCGGCGAACGGTTCGCCAACCGCATGCGTTACGCCAAGATCGGCGGCAGCTTGTGGCTCGGCGAGAACTCCGGCATGGCGCTGGCCATGGCGCAAGCCATGGGCACCCTGTCCAACCCGGCCGGTGGAACAGGCATGGGCGGCGGGCGTGCCGGCACAGGAATGCTCGCCGGAGGCGGGCTCTTCGGCGGCGGGTCGGGCGTGCACGGCGCGCTGATGCGCAAGGCACGGATCGCCGAGGGCCTGTCCGCGCTCGCCGACCCAGGGCTCGGGCGCATGAACGCCGGTGCGATGGCCATGGGCGCGTACGGCGAGATCCGCCGCGGGATGTCAGCGCTGGCATTGCCGTTCCACGCAGCGCACCAGCTGGTCGTCGGCAACCCCCTGCCACCGCACAAGCTGGCCCGGCGCCTCAAGCCCGTGGGGTCCCACGGCCCGCTGGGCGGGATCCGTCCGCAGGGTGGAGCGGGTGCGCCCGGCGGTCCGGGCGGGCGCGGTCCCGCGGGCAGCGGGAGGCCGCCGTTCGGGCGCCAGCAGCTGATGCCGTCCCACGGCCTCACCCCCGCAGGTCACGCCCTGCACAACGCGCTGCTGAACACCCGGGCCGGACGCCTGGCGATCCGCGCAGGCCAGATCGGGAAGCTGGGGTTCAACGCGACGCTCGGCGCGCCGGCCACCTGGACCCGGCTCAACCGCGCCAACGACACGATGTGGGACAGGATCGACCGACAGTGGGAGCACTACTCCGACGTCCGCAAGGCCTGGTGGGGAGACCAGAAGGAAGGCCTCAAGGACTGGGGCCAGGACATCACCGCGACCGGCCGCGCCGTCAGAACCGGCTACAACGCTGCGCAATCCGGCTACAACCACGTCTACCACCGGGCGGCGACCTACGGCGACGTGTACGGGACGGACCTGGCCGCTGCGCCGCTGCTCGCTGCCTCACACCTCCTGTACGGCATGGACCCCACGGACACTTCCGAGGCCTTCGCCGACCGCCCGGCCTACTCCGCCACGGCCGGCCCGTGGGACGGGACCGACAACGCCTCCAGCGGCGGACTGTCCATGGACCGCGTCCACCCGGCCCCGGCCGCGATGACCTCCAGCGCCCGCCCCCGCAGCGGGCCGAGCCACAACCTCCCTGGTAACGACGGGATCGTGATCAACGACAACGGCAACGGTCGGGTCGAGGGCGCGAACGCCACGGTCACCGCAACCGTCGCCCCGGATCAGCCGGGCTGGGGCGCTTCCGACCACGGCCCGAGCGACATCCGCTCGGCCCTGGGCCCGGACGTCGCCCCGCCCTCCCGGCCCACGATCGTCACCGATGACGGGATAGTCGTGGACACGACGACCGGCGAGGTCCTCGCCGACCCGCGAGCCCGGCCCGCTCCCCCGTCGGCGACCGCCCCCATGGTCGAGGGCATCGACCCGGACGTGATGCGCCGGGTCAGCCCGGAGGTCCTGCGCTCGCCGGAAGGGACCTCGGTCGAAGCCCTGCGACTGCGCCGCAACCTCGGCCACTCACCGGACCAGGCAGGCGGCACGCCACCCGAGCCGTCGACCGGCCGCAGCGGTGACGAGTCGTGAGGCGCAGCGCGGACCGGCAGACCGGTCAGCACGAGATCAGCAGGGCCTCCGTGCCGGCCGGGACCGGTCGGCAGGTAGGGCAGAGGACAGGCGGCGCGCCCTGCCCGGGGGACGACGGCAGGGGGTGGTGAGCGGTGTTCAAGCTGTTCCGGAGGATCGGCTGCCTGGGGATGACGCTGCTGTGCACGGCGATCGGGTTGGGCGGAATCGTCGTCCTGGGCGTCCTGGACGTCCGCGACCCGGGGTCCACCGCCCCGGTCGGCGCGGTCAGCGACATCCCCGCACGGATGATGAGTGCCTACGTGCGGGCGGCGTCCTCGGTGGCGCAGCTGGACACGCAGTGCAAGGGGATGAGCTGGTCGCTGCTGGCCGGGATCGGCAAGGTGGAGTCCGGGCACGCGCAGGGGCACAGCATCGACTCCGCCACCGGGCTCATCACCCCGCCGATCGTCGGGCCGATCCTGAACGGGAGCGGTGCCGGAGGCAACCGCACGCCGGTGATGGACACCGACCAGGGCCGGTGGGACGGCAACGCTCACTATGACGCGGCCGTCGGCCCGATGCAGTTCCTCCCGAGCACCTTCGCCGGGTACGCGGCGAAGGTGCACCCGCAGGACGGCGGGGCGAGCGCGAACCCGAACAGTGCCGATGACGAGACGTTGGCCGCCGCGTTGTACCTGTGCGACGACGGCAAGGACCTCACGGACTCGGCTGTCCTGCGCAAGTCGGTCCTCCGCTACAACAACAGCGGCGCCTACGTGGACGAGGTGCTGCGCTGGGCGAGCCAGTACGCCGCGCTCGGCACCGCCCCGCCGACCGGCGGCGAGGGTTCGGACCGGGTGCAGACCGTCATCGCGGCGGCGCGCAGCCAGTTCGGCCAGCCGTACTCCTGGGGCGGTGGCGACGCCAGCGGCCCGACGACCGGCGTGTGCTGTTCGCAGGGCGGCCAGGACGGACGCACCGTCAAGGGCTTCGACTGCTCCGGGCTGATGACCTACGTGTTCGCGAAGGTCGGGGTCAAGCTGCCCCGGCTCGCCGCCGACCAGGCCGGGGTCGGCCAGCGGATCCCCGCCTCCGCCGGAGTCGGCGCTCTCCAGCCGGGCGACATGGTGTTCTTCGGCAACGCCGCGCAGGGGATCTACCACGTCGGCCTCTACATCGGGGGCGGACAGATGATCAACGCCCCGAAGCCCGGCGACGTGGTCAAGCAGGCCGCGGTGTGGAGCTATGACTACGCGGGCGGCGCCCGCCCGATCTCCTGAGAGGCCCCCGTGAAGATGCCCCGCTTCCTGCCCGAGTTCGGCGCGATCGCGCTGCTCGCAGGCGGACTCGCCCTCCTGATCCCGGCCGGCCGCGCACCGCACCACCCCTCCACCGGCGCGCTGGCGGCGTCAGCCCAGGCCGAGGCTCCCCCAATCGCTGCGGACACCGGCCTCCCGGCACCGGTCCCGCCGACGGCCGAGGCCCGGCCCACCGCATCGTCGAGCAGCACGCCCCCGAGCCCGGCCGCCTGGCCGACCGTGGTGCCGTCCGGCGTCGCGGCCGCCGGTGATGGACCGGCAGGGGATCCTGCGATCCAGGCCGGGTTCGCCAAGGCATACCCCAGCGACCTGGCCCCCGCCGACGCCGATGCCTTGGTGGCGCTGGGCCGCGACGTCTGGCTCGCCGAGACGACCGGGGCCGGCCGGGAGAAGTGGCCGCAGTACTTCTCTCCCGGCCCGGGCGCGAGCGGCCCGTACTTCTACTCCGGGGTGCGGATCCAGGCAGCGGCCGCGCACTCGGACGACACCGCCCCGGGTAGTGCCCGCGTGGACATGCTGTGGGTCGGCACCTCCCCCACCGGCGACTACGGAGACCGCCGCCCCGCCACCGTGACCTTCACCCGCACCAGCACCGGATGGGAGCCCACCCGATGAACAGCCAGACCAGCGACACCTCCGGGCTCAAGTCCGCCCTCCACGCGGCGGGCAAGGTCCTGGCCTGGTTCGCCAACGCCGGGGCGTGGTGCCAGGACAACGCGGGGCTGCTCCTGGTCCTCCTCGTCCCGCCGACCGTCGCCGCCGGGGTGGTCCACCAGGTGCTCACCCGCCGGGCCCTGGCCCAGCGGACCCGCTTCATCCTGACTCCGACCAGGCGCTTCGCGCCGAGCACGGAGGACATCTGGCGCCAGAGCGCGCTGCTGCTGCGCGCTTCCCGCAAGGGCCCCTGGTGGGCGCCCGCAGCGGCCCGGCGGGTGAGGGTACGCCTTCGGGCAGACGGCACCGTGCCGCTGGAGTACTCGGTGGAGGCACCGTCGGAGGCCGTGACCCTCCTCAAGAACTCCCGCTTCCAGGAAGTCACTGTCGCCGAGGCCCCGCCGGCCGACGACCCGTACGCCGCGCAGGCCGCGCAGGACCGGCTGGACAGGAAGAACAAGGAGCTCCAGCAGCAGCGCAAAGCCGAGGCGAAGGCCCGCAAGGCGGAGGCGAAAGCAGCGGCCCTGGCGGCCAAGGCCTCCGGCCGGAGCGTCGATCTCAAGAGGAAGCCCGGCCGCGGCACGGCCGAGGAGCAAGGCCGGCTGCACGCGGTGCGGGCCGAGTTCGTCCTGCGCGGCAAGCCGTCCGCCACGCTGCGCGAGGTCCCGCTGACGCCGGACCCGCTCCAGCCGCTCATCGACGCGGTCGCCGACATCCAGACAGACCTGGGCGAACTCGCCGAGGTCGTCCTCGACATCCAAGCCGTCCCCCGCTGGCACCTGCGCCTGCGGCAGTGGCAGACCATGCGCGAGGCGCGCGAGCGCAGCCGCAAGAACGCCCGCCGCGCGGCCCGAGACGCGGCCGCCGACGCGGCGGAAGCCCAGGACTCCCTGCGCTACCAGCTGCTGAGCCTGCTGGACCCCTCGCAGAAAGCCCCCTCCACCATGGCGCCCACCGTACGACCGCGTACCGTCGACCGGGAGGAGACGCTCGGGCGGCTCAGCAACGCCATCGGCCTGGTGCGGATCCAGCTGCTGGTGCGCTGCGTCTCCGAGCGCGAGGGCCGCGCCTACCAGCTACTGGAGCAGCTCTCGGCCGCGCTGGACGTGTTCGGCGAGGACAGCCGACTCGGCGTCGACGGCGGCCGGATCCTCAGGTGGAGCTGGGGTGCCAACAGCCGCCACCGCCAAGGGTCCTTCGACCGCCGGTGGACCACCGGCCTGGTCGCCCCCCGGAAGCAGAACTGGGTGCACATCGGCGAGCTGGCCGGGCTACTCAAGCCGCCGACCGCCGACGCGGTCCTCCCTGTGCTCGCCTCCGAACTGCCCACCTACGAGCTCGGCGCCCGTCTGGTCCCGCACGGGCTGCTGGTCAGCGCCGACGGGCGCAGCCGGATCGTGGCAACTCCCGAGGAGGAGTTCCTGTTCTCCCTGGCTGTCGGCAAGGCGGGCGGCGGCAAGACGGAGATGGCGATCGTGCGGGCGCTGGCGCTCGCCCTGGCCGGCGCCGGGGTGCTGTTCATCGACCCTCACGGTGACAGCTGGAACACTGCGGCGCCCGTTCTGGCGCACAACCGCCTGGCCAGGCGGGTACGCCGGATCGACCTCGCGAAGGCGGAGTTGACGGGCGGGGTTCTGCCGACATGGAATCCGCTGACGATGGAGGGCGGGCGCAGCGCGGGCCGCGTGGCGAGCGCGGCCGTCGACTCGCTGGCCAACGCGCTGTCCTGGACGGACGCCGCTCACCCACGGGCGATCGCGATCCTGACGAAGGCGGTCGAGGCGCTGGTGTCCCACAACCAGCGGGCGGTGGCGGCGGGCCGGCCGCGGGCGCAGGCGACAGTGCACCAGGTGCGGACGCTGCTGTCGAACCGGGCCTGGCGCAACGCGCTGCTCCAGCACCTGACGCCGGAGCAGAGGAGGTGGTGGGAAACGACGTTCCGCAAGTACAAGGCGGACGAGCTGGCACCGGTGCTCAACCCGCTGGACCGGCTGGCGGCCAACGAGATCACCAGGGCGTTCCTGGGTTCGCCGACCGGGTGGTACGACATCCGGGCCGCGATGGACGCCGGGGAGATCATCTGGCTGTGCCTGGAGGGCACCGGTCCCTCGGACCGGCTGCTGGTCAGCATGATGCTGGCGGACCTGCTGCGCGCGGGCCTGTCCCGGCGCGACCTGGCAGCTGACGACCGCCAGCCGATGCACATCTTCGGCGACGAGCTGATCAGCCTGGACGGCGTCGGCGGGGAGAGCATGGCGTCGATCACCGAGCAGCTGCGCAAGTTCGGCGGGCGCCTGCACGTGATGACCCAGCTGCTCGGCCGGGTCAGTGCGACGACGCGGGAGTCGATCATGCAGAATTCCAGCGTGGTCAGCACGAGCGGCGGCTCGGTGACCGCGGTGCGCCCGGTGGCCGAGGAGTGGCACGGAGCGGTGTCGGCGGCGCGGATCGCGGAGCTGCCCCGCTTCCACTCCTACGTGCAGGTGACCAACGCCGGCAACCGGGTCGGCCCGCTGCTGGTAAAGGGTCTCCAGGTCAAGGAGGCCTTCCAAGAGCTGTACTCGCCGGGCAAGGTGGGTGCGCTGGTCACGCGGGCCAACTCCGCGGTGCGGGCCCAGCAGCTTCCGGCACTGCTGAAGCGGGCGACCACGCAGGACGATGCGGTCCTGGCGTTCACCACGCCGGTCGCTCCGGCCGCTCGGGGCGGTACGGCCCGGGTCGTCGCTGCGGAGGCGAGCGCCGTGAAGGCGGACGACGCCGAGGCCGTCGAGCCGGTGTCGGAGCCTGCGGCAGAGCAGGCGGCGGCCGGGCCGGTGAAGAGCCGGCGCGGTCGGCCGACCGCACGAATTCTTCCCTGACGCGGGCGGGGTCGCGCTCCTCAAACGACTCAAATGCGGGCACGTGATTCGTGTCCTGAGTACGAGTACTCAGGACAAGACGTCGGCTTCCGGCCACGATTGTCGATTGCCGGAGCGGATGCTGCACTTCCAATGAGGCGATCACGACCACCAGATCAGGACGAATAAGACAAAACGCTTGGCTCGGCTGCGACTTCGGGAAGGCGCCCGTCAAACCCGGTCAGCACACGAGCAATTGACTCTGGGATCTTGGCTGAAAATGGCTTACTGTAACGAAGCGATCCCCCTGCGAAGTCAGCAACTTCCCTGTCCCAGGGGTCCGGCTGGCCGTCTTCATCCGCGGCCGGCCGAGCGTGCAGGGGTGACGCCGCAGGGCGTCGCGGGGTTAGGCGATGGGGGGCCACTCCACCTGGCGAGCGGTCCACCCCGAGATTGGTCCGAGGCCGAACAACATCGAGGGGGTTCACGTGGCACGTGTGCTGCGGCGCAAGGATCTGATGTACATCGCCCTGGTCGCAGGATCGGCGGTGCTGACGGCCTGTTCGTCCCCCCACACGGATGCGGCGCCTCCAGCCCCTTCAACCGTCGCAGCCCCGCCGTCCCCGACAGCAACGCCCACGGCCGATCCGACGGCTGACGCGAAGGCCGCTGCGCTGGTGGCCTACCAGGGCATGTGGGACGTGACCGTGAAGGCGTACAACGCGGGCTCGCTCGACGGCGTCGACAACTTGGAGACCTACACCCGGGACAAGGCGCTGGCGGGCATCAAGATCGCCGTCAACTACTACCAGAAGAACAACCTCGTGGTGAAGGGTCAGCCGAAGCTGTCGCCGCAAGTACAGGCCGTGGACCTGGCGTCGATGCCGGCCCGGGTGACGATTCGCGACTGCATCGACAGCACCGACTTCCTTCCGGTCAACAAGACCACCGGGGCGCCGAGCGACACCGACGGCGTTCACCGGCACGTCTACAACTCCGTGGCGCAGCGCGTCGACGGCCGGTGGCTGATCGGCGAGTCGGCGGTCGACCGGACGCTGACGTGCTGAGACTCGCGCGGGTGACGGTAGCGGCGGGGATCCTGTCTGCGGCCGCGACCTTCCTGATGCCCGCCGCGGTTTCGTGGGCCGACGGCGGGGTGGACTGCCCCCCGAACGTCCTCGACTGTGACCTGCACGCCGGAGGCGGCGGCACCGGAGGCGGAGGCAAGCCCGGCGGTGACGGCGGCGGGAGCAGCGGCGGGAGCAGCGGCGGCGGGGCGAAGTGCCTGATCGACGGCGCCGAGGTGGCCTGCTACGTCGACAAGTACGGGTGGTACAACCCGAGCGACAGCTGCTACTGGAAGGCCTACGACCCGCAGCCTCCGCCGGACAGCGACAGTTGGAGGCTGGCCACTGGGCTTCCTGCGGACTGGAAGCCGGGCCAGGGTGCGCTGTACAACCGGACCTGCCTGGCGAAGGGCGCCGAGCTGATGAGCGGCGCCATGTACAGCGCCACCCCTCCGCCCGGCATGGGCGGCATGGTCGACCCGGCCCAGCTCGCCCAGCAGGCCGTGGACAGCATGAAGCTGCTCGGGGCCGACATCGGCATCGCTCCCAAGCCCGGCGCGAAAACGCTGGTCGGCCTGCCGGTGTGGCTGTGGACGACCGTCTCGGACACCACCTGGGGCCCGAAGACCGCGTCGGTGTCCGCCGGTGGCGTCACGGTGACCGCCACCGCACACGTGGACCGCCTCATCTGGACCACGGGCGACGGCGCGACCGAGACCTGCCGCACCCCCGGCAAGCCGTACCTGCCGGAGTACGGCACCCAGCAGCCCGACTGCGGTCACACCTACACCAAGGCCGGCCAGTACGCGATCAACGCGACCAGCAAGTGGGTCGTGGACTGGACCGCCAGCACAGGGCAGACCGGCCGCATCACCACCGACCGCCAGGCGGCGACGTCGGTGGCGATCGCCGAAGCGCAGGCCCTGAACACGCAGTGAGCGGCGCCACGCGCCGCCAACTCCTGACACCTGAGGTTCTGATGGCACCCACACTGACCAGGCAACGGCGCGCTGCGGCGGGCAACGCCGCGAAGGGCGCGCCGGCCGGGCCGCTACCTGTCGCCGATCCGGGCCCGCGCCGCAGCCGCCGCCCCGCACTCATCGCCGTGGGCGTGGCGTTGGCCGCGGTGGGCGGGCTGACGTCGGCCTACCTGAACGTTCGCGCGGCGCACCGGGTCGAGGTGATCGCTGTCGCGCATCCCATTCCCGCAGGGAAGGTCATCGCGGCCGACGACCTGAAGACCGCCTCCGTCATCCCGGACCCGGCGCTGCACCCGGTTCCGGTCTCGCGGGCCGCGGACATCCTGGGCAAGGCGGCGGTCGCCGACCTGCCGGCGGGCACGCTGGTCACGGATGCTTCCGTGCGCAGCGGCCAGCCCCTGCGGGCGGGCAAGGACGTTGTGGGTGTTCTCGCCAAGGTCGGGCAGGTGCCTGCGCAGTCCTTGCAGGCGGGGGACGAGGTGCAGGTGGTCTCCACGCCGGGACCGCAGGACGACAAGGCCGCCGCCGGTAGGCCGTCGACGATCGGTGCGACCGTGCTGCAGGTCGGTGAGCCGGACGCCAACGGTGCCCGCGTTGTCGATCTCGCGGTGACCCCGGTGGACAGTCCGGTCGTTGCCTCGTGGGCGGCGACGGGCAGGGTGGCGATCGTCCTGAAGGCGAGGAGCTGATGGCTCTCATCACTCTGGTGTCGGCGAAGTCCAGCGGCGTGACGACCACTGCGCTGGCGCTGGGCTTGTCCGGCCCGAAGCGGACCCTGCTGGCGGAGTGCGACCCGTCGGGCGGCACCATCCGAACCGGATTCCTCCAGGGCCGCATCACGGCCGCTGTCGGGCTGCACCGTCTGGCCACCGCGCAGCGCGAGGGCACCCTGCCCGATGTCTTCGAGCGGCACCTGGTGCCGCTCGACCAGGCCGGGGACCGGCTGCTGCTGCCCGGCCTGACCGACCCGACCCAGACCCCGTCCCTGGCCGGCACATGGGAGCCGCTGCACCGCCTGCTGCGGGTGATGGAGGAGGACGGGTACGACGTCCTGGTCGACGCGGGGCGCGTGGTCGTCGAGTCGGCGACCAGCGTCAGCTCCACTTACTCCCCCGCGCCGCTGCTGCGGCGCGCCGACTTGGTCCTGCTCGTGGTGCGTGCGAACACGCAGTCGGTCGCGGCCGCCGCGCCCGTGCTGCGGGTCCTGCGCGAGGATCTGGACCGACACGGCACCGGCTCCGCGGCCCTGCGCCTGGTCGTGATCGAGGACGGGCCGTTCAAGGCCAACCAGATCGCGAGCAGCCTGGGCGTTCCCGTCATCGCTTCCCTGCCGTTCGACACTGCGACCGGCTCGGCTCTCAGCGCCGGCGAGCCGTTGCGCGGCCGGTTCGAGCTGGCCCCGTTGATCCGGGCCGCCCGCTCCGCCCACCAGGAGCTCACCCTCAACGCGACCCGCCGCCGGCTTCACCTGACGCCGCTTCCAGGACAGGAGGCAGCCCGTGTCTGATGTCATCGCCCCAACGGCCCAGGGGGACAGCTCCCGCACGGAACGCTTCCGCGACGCCCTGCTGGCCGGACACAGCGGTGACGGCTGGCGCGTCACCACCCCCGCCCCGGCCGTCCCCTCCCCGAGCCCGGCGCCGGGTTCTGCTGCTCCCGCGCTGCGCACCGGGCCGGTCGTCGTGGAGAAGGCCGACGCACTGCCGGTGCCGTATGAGGAGATCGCGAAGCTGCGCTCGCGCGTCGCCGAGCAGCTGGCCACTGCCACTGCCGAGACGCCGGGCATGTCCCGGGACGACCAGCTGCAGCTCGGCCAGTCGCTGGTCAACAGCGTCGTGAGTCTGTGGGCGACCGACTACGCGGCCACCTCCGGTGCCCTGACGCAGGCCGGCGAACAGGCCGTGCGCAAGGCCGTTCTGCAGGAGCTGTTCCAGGCCGGGCGCCTGCAGCCCCTGCTGGACGACCCGGACATCGAGAACATCCTGATCGCCGGCGACCGGGTGCGCGTCGACTACCGCGACCGGCCCTCCCGGGAGGTCGGCCCCGTCGCCGAGTCCGACGCCGCCTTGATCGCCCTGCTCAACCAGGTCGTCCGCACGCAGGGACAGGCCGAGCGCAGCCTCACCTCAGCCACCCCCCTGCTCAACTCCCGGCTGCGCGGCGGCGCCCGCCTCGCGATGACCGCGTACGTCAGTGACCGGCCGCACGCCGCGATCCGCCGCCACCGCACCCACTCGCAGCGCCTGAGCGACCTCCGCGCCTTGGGCACCCTGGACAGTTCCCTCGAACAGTTCCTCACCGCCGTCGTCCGGGCCCGCAAGAACGTGATCATCGCGGGCAGCCAGGGCGCCGGCAAGACCAGCCTGATGCGGGCCATGGCGCTGGAAATCCCGCGCACCGAGCGCATCGGCACCCTGGAGGACAGCTTCGAGCTGTGGCTGCACAAGGACGCCAACGCCCCCGAGGTCGTGGCCCTGGAAGCCCGCGAGGGCAACGGCGAACGCGGCCCGGACGGACGCCCGATCGGCGAGGTCACCCTCACCGACCTCTTCGAACAGAGCCTGCGCATGTCGCTGCGCCGCGTCCTGGTCGGCGAGGTCCGCGGCGAAGAGGCCCTGCCGATGCTCCGCGCCTTCAATAGCGGCGACGGCGGATCGATGGCGACCGTCCACGCCAAGAGCGCCGAGATGGTGATCGAGCGGCTCGTCGAACTCGTCGAGGAGGCGGGGCGCAGCGAGCGGTCCGCGTACCGGAAGATCGCGCTGTCGGTGGATTTCATCGTCTATGTGCGGCTGGTGGATGAGACCGAGGTCGGCGGGGCCAAGCACCGTTTCGTCTCGCAGGTGGTGGAGATCACGGGGGTCGGGGAGCATGGTATTCCGTCGCGTCAGACGATCTTCGGGCCCCGGGAGGACGGGTCGGGCTACCGGGAGGCGCGGGCGGTGCCGCACATGCTGCCGCAGTGCATCGGCGACCTGAGGCGGGCCGGCTTGGACCTGCGTGTCCTGCAGCAGCCCTGGGGTGCGTGGGAGCAGCCGCTGAGGACGGTGACGGAGCTGTGACCGTGACCCCTGACGCTCTTCTCGCCGCGGTCGGCGGCACCGTCGCCGTGCTGGGTGTGGTCCTGGCCGTGACGGGCGCTGTCGGCACGAGCGCTCCGCCGACCGCGCGGCCCGACAGCCGGCTGAAGCGGCGCCTTCGCACGGCTTCGGCCGGGGTGCGTGGCCGCGGCCGGTTCATCCTCGGCGCGGCCGCGGTGGCCGGCATGGTCGTGTGGCTGTTCTCCTCCTGGCTGCTCGGCGGACTGCTGACGGCCGTCGCGGTGGTGGGCATGCCGTGGATCCTGCAGCCCGGGCGCGGCAGCCGGGACCAGATCAGGCGTCTGGAGGCGCTTGAGCAGTGGGTGCGGCGGCTGAGCAACATCCACACCGCCGGGACGAGCCTGGAGGCGGCGGTCACCGCATCCCTGCGCAGCGCCCCGCCCAAGCTGGTGCCGGAGATCTCGCGGCTGACGTCCCGCCTGGGTGCGGGCTGGCAGCCGCAGGACGCCTACCGGGCCTTCGCCGCCGAGATGGACGACGCGACCGCCGACGCGGTTGCTCTGCTGATGATCGGTCACGTCGAGGACCGCGGTGCCGGGCTCGGCCGGGCGCTGGAGAAGCTCGCGGACACGGTCGCCGTGGAGGTGCGCATGCGCGACACCGTGGAGGCCGACCGGGAGAAGCCGAGGGCGAACGCGCGCTGGGTCGCCCTGATCTGCCTGGGCGTGTTCGGGCTCTCCGTCCTGTCCGGGAAGTACGTCCAGCCCTACAGCACGCCGTTCGGGCACCTGGTCCTGCTCGGCCTGGCGGCCGCGTTCGGCGGGGTCCTGCTGTGGATGCGCCGCATGTCCCTGTCCAAGCCGGCCCCGCGGATCCTCGCTGCCCCGGCCGCCGGCCGAGAGGGGGAGGACCGGTGATCGCCAGCGCACCCGCGATCGTGGCCGGCGCCACCACCGGGCTGGGCGTTGCCGTGGCCATCGCCGGAGCCACCCGGGCCCGGCCGGACCTGGGCGACGTCCTGCGGCGGGTGGATGCCCGCCGCCTGGAGCACCTGGACCCGCGCCCGATGCGGGTCGCCGACTCCGTGCTGGAGCGTCTCGGTGCCCGGCTGCTCGGACAGGTCGGCGAGGGCCCGCTGCGGCTTCCGCGCCGGGACCTGGAGCTGCTGGGACGCACCCCCGCTCAGCACGTCGGCCAGAAGATCGGCTTCGCCGTCCTGGGACTGCTGTTCCCTGCCCTGGTCCCGGCCGTGGTCACCCTGGCCGGCGGAAGCCTGCCGTTCGCGGTGCCCGGGCTGGTGGCCCTGGGACTGGCCGTCGTGATGTGGCTGGTCCCCGATCTGAACGTCCGGGAGGAAGCCACCGAGGCCCGCCGCCAGTTCAGGTTCGCGATCGCCTCCTACCTGGAACTCGTGTGCCTGGAACGCGCCGCGGACGCCGGCCCGTCCGAGGCGCTGCGCAAGGCCGCGCAGCTCGGCGAGGGCTGGGTGTTCTCGCGGCTGCGGGACGCGCTCACCCGCTCCGAACTCGGCGGTCTGCCGCCGTGGGAGGGGCTGCGCCAGCTCAGCGAGGAGCTCGGCGTGCCGGAACTCGGGGCGCCGGCGGACATCATGGCCGTGGCCGGGGAGGAAGGCGCCTCCGTCTACAACACGCTCCAGGCGCAGGCCGCGAGCCTGCGCGGCGCCCTGCTGTCCGAGGAGCAGGCCAAGGCGAACATCACCTCCGAGAAGATGATCGTTCCCGTCACAGCGCTCGTCCTGATCATGTCGCTCTACATCGGCTATCCCGCCATCGCCCAGATCATGGCCGCCTGACCAGCAACGTTTCCGGATTTCCCGCTTCGAAAGGATCTTCGTCATGCCCGAACTTCCCGACCCGGTCACCCAGTCGTTCCTCATCCACATGCGCCACCAGCTCTACCGTCTGCGGGCCGCCCGCTCCCGCAGCGACTACGGCGGCATGTCGATCGAGACCGCGATCATCGTTGGCGTGCTCGTCCTGCTGGCCATCGGCCTGGGCACCTTCCTGACCACCAAGCTCACCGAGAAGGAAAACGCCATCAAGTAGCGGCGGCCCAGACCCCTCGCCAGCGACCCGTCGTATCCGGCCACAGGAGCAGTCAGTGACCACACCACGCCCGGCCCCCCGGGCCCGCCGAAGGCCCCGCCGCCGCGGGCCCGGCGGGGACCGCGGCGCGGTCAGCCTCGAACTGGCCATCGTCTTCCCCGCCGTCATGCTGCTGATCTTCACGGCCATCCAGGCCGGTCTGTGGTACCACGCCCGCAGCGTCGCCCTGTCCGCCGCCCAGCGCGGGGTCGAACGCGCCCGAGTCCAGGGCGCGACGATCGGGCAGGGCACCGCGGCCGCCACCGACTTCCTCGACCGGGCCGGCACCTCCATCAGCGGCCGGTCCGTGACCGGCACCGACGGCAATACCGTGCGCATCGACGTCACCGGCACCGTCAGCACGTGGATCCCCGGACTGAGCCTGCCGGTCCACCAGCACGCCTCCGCCGCCCGGGAGCGGGTGACCGCCCCATGACCGTCGGCCGCCGCACGCTCCGGGCGATCGCCGAACGCCACCGCGGTGACCGAGGCAGTGTCAGCCTCGAACTCGCGATCCTCGCCCCCGTCCTGATCGCCATACTCCTCGTCATCGTGGCCGCCGGCCGGGTCCACCTCGCGCACAACTCGGTCGACGCCGCCGCCCGCAACGCCGCACGCGCCGCCTCCCTCGAACGCGACACCGCCTCCGCCCGCACCGCCGGCAACCGGGTCGCGCAGCAGACCCTCCAGGACCAGGGTCTCACCTGCTCCAGCCTGACCGTCGACGTGCCCGCTGGCGGCTTCCAGGCCCCACTCGGCACGCCGTCACACATCACCGTGACCGTGCGCTGCACCGTGGCCCTGGGCGACGTCGCGCTCCCTGGCCTGCCCGGCAGCACCACCGTCAGCGGGAGCTTCACCTCGACCATCGACGCCTACCGGGGACGGCCCGCCGCATGACCACCCGCACCTGGCCCACACGGCTGTCCCGGCGCCGCGCGCGCGGCGACCGCGGCAGCATCTCCCTGTTCGTCGCCGTCGCCGCGGCCGCCCTCATGCTGCTCATTGCCCTAGTCATCGACGGCGCCGGCAAGCTGCGGGCCCTCAACCACGCCGAGTCCTCCGCCCAGGAAGCCGCCCGCACCGGCGCGCAGGCGGTCAACGCCGGCCAGGCCATCTCTGGCGGCGGCATCACGATCGACCGCAACGCGGCGCAGAACGCCGCCGTGGCCTACCTGCGCAGCGCCGGGGTCACCGGCACAGTGAGCTGGGGCGGCGACGGGTCGATCATCGTCACCGTCACCGAGACCTACACACCGTACTTCTGGCCCGGCGACATGACCGTCACCGGGCGAGGCAGCGCCGCACTGATCGTCCAGGGAGGCTGACCCCCATGCCACGCCGTACCGTCTCCCGCCTCGGAGCAGCCCTGCGCGGCCTGCTCTCCCTCGCGCTCCTGATCGCGCTCCTCGGCGCCGTCCCCTACCTGCTGTGGCGCACGGGTGCCCTCCCCCACCAGGTACCGGGCTGGAGCGACGTCACCAACGCCCTCACCAGCCCGGACAACGGCACGCTGTTCCTGGGCGCGCTCACCCTGATCGGCTGGGCGGCCTGGCTCAGTTTCGTCTGCTCCACCGTCGTCGAGATCACCGCGCTCCTGCGTCACCGCCGGGCCCCGCGGGTACGCGCCCTCGGTGCCACCCAGCGCCTCGCCGCGGGTCTGGTCGCCGGAGTCGCGATGCTCCTGCCCGCCGGGGCGGCCTTCGCCGCACCCCAGCCGGCCTCCGCCGCGCCCATCACCGCCACCGCACCGGCCGCCACCAGTGCCGGGGCCACCACCGTGGTGGCGCCGACGGCGGCCCCCGACGCGCGGTCCGGGCCGGTTCACAACGTCGTCGCCGGCGACACCTTGTGGGACCTCGCCCAGCACTACCTCGCCGACGGCACCCGCTGGCAGGAGATCGCGCATCTCAACCCGCAGATCGACACGACCGACCTCCTCCAACCCGGCATGACTCTGCGGCTGCCGTCCGACGCGAAGACCGCCACGGTCGCCACGCCGGCCCAGGCGACCCCGGCCTCCCAAGGCGAGCACCGCGTCACGGTCCGCCAAGGCGAGACCCTGTCTGCGATCGCCGAGCGCGAGCTCGGCGACGCAGGCGCCTACCCCAAGCTGTTCGATGCGACCCGCACGACCGTACAGCCCGACGGTCGACACCTGACCGACCCCGACGAGCTCGAACCCGGCGACGTCATCGTCGTCCCCGCGACCCTCCCGGCCGCTACGACACCGGCAATCCCCGCACCGGCAGCCGCGCCAGCACCGGCGCCGCCCGAAGCCGCCCCCACAGCTGCCGGCGCCCCCACGACCGCGACAAGCACACCCTCGCCCGGCCCGGCCCAGCCGGCCCCGGACTCCACCGAGACTGCCTCTCCGGCTATCACCTCCCCCGCGGCCCCGGCGCCCCCCGCTGCCGCACCTCAGGCACCAGCCACCGCCGAGACCACGGACCGCGACACCGTCCAGTCGCCGATCACCGTCCAACAGGGCGTTGGCGGCATCGCCGCCCTCCTCGGCGCTGGCGCCCTCGCCGTCATCGCCGCCCGCCGCCGCGCACAACAGCGCGAGCGCCGGCCCGGCGAACAGATCGCCATGCCGCAGGAGACCAGCCAGACCGAAATGGTGCTCGACCGCACCTCATCCCCCACCCTGGTCGACCTGCTCGACCGCGCACTGCGCACCCTGGCCCACCACCACCCGCAGAACCTCCCTCAGATCATCGGCGCCCGCGTCCAGCAGGACCGGGTGGAGATCCTGACCGAGGACCGCGACGCCGAGGCTCTGGCCCCGTTCACCGACCGTCCCGGCGGCTGGTGGGGCGTGCGCAGGGACCGCGCCGTCCTGCTGAGCGCCGACGAGGCCCGCACCGTCACCGCCCCCTACCCGGGCCTGGCCACCATCGGCACCGCCGAGGACGGCACCCTGCTCCTCGCAGACCTGCACCACGCCCGCGTGCTGCTCCTGGACGGCGACGAGCAGGCGGTGCGCGAGGTCGCCCGCGGCATCGCCATGGAGGCCGGCACCGCACTGTGGGCCGACCACATCGAGATCATGACGGCCGGGTTCGGGCTGGAGCTGCAGCAGCTCCTCCCCCAGTGCCGCAGCATGTTCGTCCCACGCCTGGCCACCGCGACCGCAGACCTGGCGCGAGTGATGGTCGAGGTTCACCAGGCCGAGCACGAGGGAGGCGAGCAGCCGCAGCCGTGGATGGTGGTGTGCTCCGCCGTCCCGTCTCCGGACGAGCTGTACGCGTTCGCGGACGTCCTCGGCAAGGTCCCGGCCGGGGTGCGCGTCGCGGCGATCCTGCCCGCCGCCGGCCAGGCGCGCGACCTGTTCCCGGACGCTGAGGTCCTGGACGCCAACCTGGTCACGGAGCTTCAGTCGCTTGAGTCGCTGGACGCCGAGGTGGTGCTCCAGCGCGTCACAGACGAGGTCTACCGGCAGCTGACCGCCGATCTGACCACCGCGGCCCAGCCGGCCACTGCGGCGGAGGGAGCGTGGGCCATGGTCCCGGACCTCGACCGCAAGGCCCTCGGCCCTTCCTCTCCTCAGAAGGGCGGTGCTGTCCCCCGCAGCCACCTGTCCCTGCTGGCCACCACGGCGAACGCGACGACGATGTCCGAGACCGAGCAGCAGGAGAAGAAGGTGGAGGAGGCAGCCGAGGAGAACCAGATGCCCGTTGCCACCGTCCCGGCCCAGGCCGCCGAGCCCGTGGCCCCGCAAGCCGTCGAGCACGACGAGGAGAACACCCCCACCCCGGCCGACCCCGCCAGCCACTCTGCAGACGAGGCTGCCGCCCCGGCCGCTACGCCCCAGCTCACGAAGGTTCCGCCGCGGGTGACCATGGTCCGCGACGGCGATGCGACCCCTCCGACCGAGGACTCCGCGCCGCAGGTGCAGGTGCTGGGGCCGCTGCGGATCATCGGGATCGGCGATGCCCCGATCCAGCCGAAGCTGGTACTACTGGCGGCGCTGCTGCTCTTCAAGTCCGACCGCGGCTACAGCGCGATCTCCCACAGCATGGACCCCGTCAGCCCGTGGACCCAGTCGACGATGGACACCCATATGTCCCGCCTCCGGCGTCGGCTGGGCGTCGACTCCAACGGCGAGCCGTACCTGCGGCCCAAGCCCAAGGGCGTCGAGCAGTATGCCCTGTCGCCCGAGGTGAGCTGCGACTACGCCACCTTCAGCTACCTCGCGCAGCGCGGACTCCCACACGGCGCAGCCGGAGTCCTGGACCTGGAAGCCGCGCTCGATCTCGTCCGCGGCCGCCCGTTCGGCGGGGCAGGCGCCCACACCTGGGCGGCGCCACTCGTGCAGACGATGATCGGCCAGATCGTGGACACCGCCCACGCCGTGGCCACGCTGCGCATCCAGGACGAGGTCCTCGACATCGAGGCCGCCCGCCGGGCGGTCGCCATCGGGCTCGACGTCGAGCCCGCCGCCGAGGTGCTCTACCGAAGCTGGATGCGCATCGAGCACCGGGCCGGCAATGAGGCTGGGGTCCGCATGGCCATCGACCAGGTCCGGCAGATGACCGTGGACATGGGATGGGACGGGATGATCCAGGACGAGACGGAGCAGCTGATCGCCCGGCTCACCTCCAAGCCCGCCGCCCGGATCCGCTGACCCACTCACCGCCCAGTGCCCGGCCGGTGGTCACCGGCCGGGCACTCGGGTGCTTCCGCCGATCAAAGGGTCCGACACACCACTCCCCCGCCCTCCTCGCCCTCGCCGCCGCTCTGGGGCTCGCGGCCGGTGCAGTCCTCGTCCACCCGCTGGTGGCACTGCAGGCCAATCACCGGAGCGTCCCGTCTGTCAAGGAATTCCGCCCGAGGCGCACTTCGGACCGCTGCGGCAGTTCACCCTCGCCAACTCCCACCACTCGAATCACACGGTCCAGACCCGCGCACTGCACCGCTACCTGCATTGGCGCAACGCCAACGCCCGCCACCCCGACGTCCTGGCCGCCCAACGACGCGAACGCGCCCGCATACGCAGCGAGAAAGGCGTCCGCTGGGGAGGCCGAAAGCTAAACATCGCGGCCTGACCCGGCCAACTCGTGCGGTCAGAGCGCCAAAGAGGAATGCAACGCATCAAACATGCCGCGCAGTTCGGTGGCGTCGATGGGACTGATCTCCATCTGCAGGTGACACACGGCGTCGTCACCGTTGGGAGTCAGACGCACGAAGAAGGCAAACTTGTCCCCGACGGGTTCGGCGCTCAGCACCAGCGGGTTGTTGCGACCGGGAGTCACCGCCGCCGAGAATCGAGAGCCCGACGGGGATCGCAAGTGGGAGAGCACCTGCGCGGCGAAGTCCGAGACCTCGTCCCTGGTGAGGTAAGCGGTAAAGTCGGCTGACAGCGATGAGCACCAGTCGGCGGTGACCCGCCAGCTGTCCTCACCAGCCTGAACCAGCTCCAACCATGCTCCACTGCTGCCGAGGCGTATCTGCGGCGCTTCCATCGTCATGCCCTCCGGCCCTCGCACCCTGGGCCCGCGATCTTACAGAGGCAGCTCCCCTGCAGGCCGCCCTGCCCCAACCCGGTGAACATATGCGGTCACAGCACTAGCGAACCGCACCTACCGGGCCCGGCGGGCCGCTCCGCTGGCGCGCGAGCTGCTCCTCCCATGGCCTACCCCGGTGAGGACACGGCCGGGTGCTGAACTGCCGTACGGGCGCTGGGCCGCGACGAGATCGGCCGCCCCTCGGTTCGGCGTCCTGGTCGCCGACGACGCCACCAAGTCAGGCGCCGGGCTACGAGGCCCCACCTCTTTGCGCCTTTGTCTACCGGCCCCGACCCCTCCCGCGGTGGCACCCCCCGACGAGTCGGTGGTGCCACCGCGGCGACCGTCTGCTCCGGTCGTGCACGT
This sequence comes from Kitasatospora sp. NPDC101447, assembly GCF_044767225.1. Taxonomy (NCBI): domain Bacteria; kingdom Bacillati; phylum Actinomycetota; class Actinomycetes; order Kitasatosporales; family Streptomycetaceae; genus Kitasatospora; species Kitasatospora sp. NPDC101447. The sequence goes on along the minus strand of NZ_JBIWNL010000051.1, from coordinate 21,157 downwards.
CTACCCGCGCGCCGGGGTGATGGTCCGCAGTGCGGACGACCTACTCGCCGTCGAGATGGGCTGATTTGGCGACGAGGCCCTGTGCGACTCCTGCCACGGCACCAAAGCAGCGGTGGGGCACCCATCAAGGTGTGCACCCTGATGGTGGGTTGGGCTCTCCAATTGGGGAGCCCAACCCACCGAGCCTGACCGTTGCCAATTCGTGACCTTGATGGCCCCTTGGCATCAAGACATCCATCAAGGAATCCCCCGTTCAATGCAGCACCGCCCGGAGCCCCGAGCACCCGTCCGGCACCCGCCAACCGCACCCCACACCGAAGGGCCACGCTCATGAGCACCTCCTCCGAGCCCTACGTCACCCTGCCCATCGACACCACCGACGACCCTGAGGAGATCGCCGCCACCGTCGCCGCCATGGCCGCGTGCAGCGCGGCGTTCGACATCGTCACCGGTAACCGCCGCATCCGCTACCGGCCCGAGGAAGACCTCCTGGCCGACGCCCTCGGCCTCGCCGCCGTCCGCGACGCCTACCCGGACCACCCGTCCGTCCCGCACCTCCTCAGCGAAGCACGCCTCATGTACCACCACCGGATGGTGGACGACCTCGCCGACCGCCGCCACCCTGGCATCGTCGACCCCGCGCGAAAGCACGATCACCAAGCCCAGCAACTGCTCCTGGAAGCCGTCGTCCTCGACATCGTCGCCCTCCAGTGCGGGGCCGACATCCACAGCCCCACCGAATGCGCCCGGCTGTCCAACCAGCTTCGGAAGCTGCGGCATCTGCCCGTACTCGACCCCTTCGAGGCCCAAAAGTGGCTGCGCGCCGCCTACGCAGACTGGCTCCGCAACGGCCCCCACCGCCTCGACTGCCCTGGCGGCTGCAACGGCTCCGGGCAGATCCTTGCCGTCATGGTCTGGCAGGAAGACGACTTGGTCCCCCTGCACGTAGAGCCCGTGGACTGCCGGCGCGGAGCCCCAGAACCCGGCCACGACGCGAACTGCATCTGCCGCGGGTCCGGCTTCACCCACGAACCAGGCGAACGCCACCTATGCCTCGGCCCCGCCCCGGAGAACCGCCCCGGACCGATCACCCCACAGGACCACGGCAAGCACGCCCCCGACCACGCCCCCTGGTGACCGCGGACGGCGCCGGTGGTGCGGGCGGCCCGGTGCCAGTCACGGCTGGCTGTTGCGGGCAGACGACGGCGGGCCGGCCGTGGATCAGCTCTTGGCCACGCGGCTTGACCGCGATAGGCGGCGAGGGTGCTGTCCACGCTGATCTACTTGCCCTCCGCCGCTTGCCCAGGCACCTTAGCCGCCGCCCCGGCCGGGCCGGCGGCGTGGATAAGCTGGCGGAGCCCGCCGAAGTAGACCTCGTGGTCGACCACGGCGGGCAGGACCGTACCGAGCTGCCCGGTCAGCCCGGGAACCCCTCCGGGGCGAGTGCGGCCAGCGCGACGCGGGTGGCGGTTTGGGCGGACTTGGGATCGCGGTGGTTGACGAAGCTCGCACTGCCCAGGGTCAGCAGGTACAGCCGCCGGTAGGCCACGATGGCCTCCTCGGGGGCGATGCCGGCGGTGAGGGAGTGGACGAGCTACGGCTCCACCAGGCGCTTCAGCATCTGGGGGCCGAGCCAAAGCCGGTCGCCCGCAGGGCGACCAGGCAGGGATGATCCGTCAGCAGCTCGTAGAGCGCGGTGAAACGCGCCTCCCGCGCAGCCTGGCAGCCGACGCCCTGGTCCACTACGACGACCTGAACCGCGAATTCCACACCGGCCTGTTCGACCAGGAGGTGATCGCCCAGCTCGCCTTCAACGTCTGGGCGCCGTCCCGGGGAGCGACGGCCGGCCAACGAGCAGTACCGGCACTCGTATGGCTACCGGCCCGAAGCTGCCGAGCACTGCCAGCGCGTCGACCTGGCCCGCAAATCTGCAACGGCCTGCTGTTCAACCCGGCGAACTTCCACCCGGTCGCTCCGACGCCGAGCCGACGCCGGATCGCCTTCGCATTCTTCCTCAGCCTGACCTGACCGCCACCGGCCAGCTCATCGTCCCGTGATCACTCCTGCCCGAACAGCACATCTTGCTGACCGATCACTACAGTCGGATGAACGGGCTTGTGGCACATCAGTTCGGTCAGGCGGGTTCTCCAAAATGGTTTTGCACCAGGGTAGTTGGGGGCCAAGTTGTCCTGGCGAGGCAGCTACCGTGGTGCCCAGCCCCGAGGACGGGGTTGCCCCAGGCAGTGCTCCAACACTGCCCAGGGCGAAGGGCCAATCCAGGAAGGTTGCCACCAATGCCAGATCAGCCCTCCTCAGAGCGCGCTCAGCGTGCCCCGAGGGACCCCCAACGTAGCAGCGCCAGATCGCGGCAGGTGCGGATGCATATGCCGGTTTCGCGAGCGCTCGGCATGTCCGCAGTCGTCGCGGTCGCTGTGATGCCGGTGCTCCTGGCTGCTGTCCTGCTGCACGGCTCTGCCCCTGTGGACCCGGGGCGGGTCTACCTCGTGATGGCGCTCATGACCTACGTCCAGGGCCTGGTGGCCCTCGCCGTCCGGTTGTCCGGGCGCTAGTCACGTTCAGGCCGGCCTGCCAGAGCTGCGGGCCGGCCCCCACCGCCAGCTCGCCCTGCTGCACCCCAGCGGGGGGCAAGCCGGCCGTCAGCCGAGCAGGCTCCGAGACACCTGCACGTGGGCACCCGAGCGTTGACGAGGTACCTCCTTTGGCAGCCGACCACGCCACAACTGCAGCAGCATCTCCCACCCGGGGCAAGCCGTACCGCAGCGGCTTCGCCGCCTTCGTCCTCATGCAGGCGGAGGGATACCACCGCTACGCGCGGGCCCGCCTGATCGATCCCGGCCTGAGCCGCGAGGTCGTCGAGGCAACCCTGTGGTTGACCGAGCGACGCTGGAGCGCGGTCCTGCAACGGCGCAGCCCTACGGCGTACGCCTGGCGCATCCTGCGCCGCACCGTGAGTGCCGCGTGCTTCGATGCGTCCGATCCGTCGTCCGACCGCTTGCACCGCGCGCTGCCGGCCGACCATGCCGACGCGGTCCTGCTGCACCGCCTGGGCTTGCCGCTCGAGCAAGCCGCCACCCTCATGGGCATCGAGCGGCCCCAAGCCCACGCTGATCTGCTGATGGCCCAGCGACTCCTGCAAGTTGAAGCCTCGGAGGTGTATGGCGTCTGCCAGTAGCCCGGCTCGATGCTGCTTGAGCCGGCGCACGCTCAGCAGACCTCGCCCCCGCGTTCGCCACCCGTGCGCCAGCCCGCGCCACTTCACCCGTCTGTGTAGTGGTGGGCCTTGCAATGCACCCCTACCATGAGGTGGATCATCTGCCCTGGGGGAGCCTGGGGTCGTCGCGACACGGATGGGGTGCCCGTGGACAAAGATCCGGTACAGGACAAGATCGATCTATCAGTACCAAGTGCCGCCAGGATGTACGACTACCTCCTAGGCGGCACTAACAATTTCCTCTCCGACCGGCTCGCTGTCGAGGACCTGCTGCGCACCGCCCCGAGCTCTCGCGAGCTGGCCCTGAACAATCGCGCCTTCCTGCGCCGCGTCGTCAAACACATCGCTGTTCATCACGGGATCCGGCAGTTCATCGACCACGGGTCGGGCCTGCCGACCCAAGACAACGTGCACCAGGTCGCCCAGGCGATCCACCGCGGCACCAAGGTGGTCTACGTCGACAACGACCCGGTGGTGCTGAGCCAGGGCCGAGCCTTACTGGACGAGAACGATGACGTCGCCATCGTGGCCGCCGACATGACGAACCCGGAGGCAATCCGCTCCCACCCCAAGGTGGACGGCTTCATCGACTTTGGCCAACCAGTGGCCGCCCTGTTCGTCTCGGTGCTCCACTGCGTACCAGATCCTGAGCCGGCACGGCTGCTCCGCGAAACGATCCAGCACCTGGCGTCCGGCAGCGTGGTGGTCATCTGCCAGCTCGTGAGCGAGGACACGACGGTCCGCGACACCGTGACCCGGCTCATGGCCGAACAGACCCACGACAACTGGGGCCGGGTGCGGACCGAGGCTGAGGTCCGCACCTACTTCGATGGCCTTCAGATCGAACCCCCCGGCCTCATGGATGTCACCGACTGGCGGCCTGACTCCGAAGTCTTGCCCCGCCAACGCACCCGGGAGTGGATCGAGTTCGGCGGCTTGGCCCTGGTTCCGTAGCTTTCGGGCCTGCCGCGCTGGGTCAGAGCTGTGCTTCGAAGTGCTCCTTGGCTTCCAGCAGCAGCACGCGGCTCTCCTGACGCTCGGTTCCCACGGCCATGAGCTGCCACAGGAGTTGCTTGTACTCCTCCATTTCGGACAGCTTATGATCCTCACCCGGCGCCGGTCGCGCATCCGCGGTGGGGGTGAAGTAGTCGGCGCCCCGCAGACGCTCGTTGTAGACCAACTCCGGCAGGTCCGTCCGGCCGAAGTCGAGGTGGGTCAGCGAGGACACGGAGGAGGCGAAGAAGTGGTCGAGGGTGATGATCCGCACGCCGAAGCCGCGTGTATTGGTGAGGTCGATCAGCCGCTGGAGCTGGTCGACCATGACCCGCGGCGAACCCACCTTGCGGTAAAGGGTGCTGTGCTCCAGGAGGAAGACGGAGCGCGGCGGCGACACCAGGTAACGCTCCTGCCGCTCCCCACGCAGTGAGAGGTACCGGTCCAGCCGGTGAGCCTGGCCACCAGGCAGCTCACGCTGAAAGATCGCTTGCGCGTAGTCCCGGGTCTGGACCAGGCCCGGGACAATCTTCGCTTCGTAGGTGATGAGCTTGGTGGCCGCCGACTCCAAGGCCATCAGGCGCTCGACCCAGCTGGCGAGCACATCGCGGTAGGAGTCCAGCCAGTTCGGCTGGGCGGCGTGACGCGCCAGCCCCTCAACCGCCGCGCCGACGTCGGGGTCCGCCTGGTAGAAGCGCAGCAACGCCCGGATGTCGTCTGGCTTCGGCGGACTCTCGCCGTTCTCCAGCCGGCTGAGCTTGGCCTGGGACAGCCGGTTTTCGAGCCCCTCGACGACCTTCTTCAGCGTCCGCCCGCTGCGGAGCGCCTTCAGCTGGATGCCAAGCAGCAGGCCAGCGGCCGTGGGGTTCTGCTCCGGATCGGCGCCTGGCCGATGAAAGGCGATGACATTATCGCCGTCAAACTGATCACCGAATTCGGGGATCACGCGGTCCCTCCCTAGGAAGTCAAGACGAGGCAAGTCTTCCACACCGGAGGGCCGCGCGATGCCCTTGTCTAATTATCGAACGAGACGGTCACTATGAGATCAGATGATCGAATTCACCGGCGCGAGTGCCGGCCAGAAAAGCCCGCATCTCAGCCTCGGTGAAGACCAGCGCCGGACCGGTCGGGTCGGTGCTGTTACGCATCGCCACACCCCCGCCCGCCAGCGCCCCGAGCTCCACGCACTGGCCATTGAGGTTGCTCGCCTGTGCCTTGACCCACGTGGTGGCAATGCCACCGGCCGGCGCACCATTCTTGTGTGCGGTCATGTCAATTCTGCCTTTCGCTCGTACAGCCAAGAGTTTGTCCGACAATTTGCCAACCCACCTAGACCTGCAGGTCAGCCGCCTCCTGCAATTCCAGATGCAATTGCAGGAGGCCAGGAGCTGAATGGTACCCACCAGAAATCGAACAGCGCGTGCGCCCGCACGGGTGAATTACAAGGCTGATTTGCTTATCAGCTGCGACGTTTCCACTCGCCGGATTCCGCCCGGTCAGCCACCGCTACTTCGCGGCTACGAAGCCTCCATGCAGGTGAACGGCGATCCGGCCGCGGATCTGACACGAGTCGAGCCGGCAGGCCATGCCACCATGTAACTCAACTACCCTTCAGCTGGCCGACATTGGCCTCCCCCAGGCCCTGCTTCCCTCCCTAGGCTCCGCAGTAGCCGACGGGGGCGTAAGGACTCTCCCGTCATGTCCATACGAGGGGGAGCCCAATGAAGTGGAAGTGGGGACAGACCGTGACGCGCGCGGCGGTGGTCGGTGCGATGGCTGCGAGCAGTCTGCTGCTGGTCAACGCGCCGTCAGCAGTGGCGGCGACCGGCCTCAACGAATGGCCCACCCAGCTCGGTCCAGTCGGCTCCGGCTGCTACGCCTACCTGACCTACACCAGCAACATCGTGACGCCCCACATCTGGCAGCAGCAGGGGAACTCCAACAACAACTGCTGGCTATGGGCAAACCACATCGGGCAAGACAGCAGCGGGAACACCCAGTACATCAACTACTGGCCGTCGGAGACCGGCGTCCAGGTGACAACCGGACCCGCCACGGTTGTCGACGGCCCAAGCTGGTACTACGGCCCGTGGAACAGCAACAAGATGTGTGTGGTAATCGGCGCCGGCCACGCCAACCTCGACGTGGGCAGCCACGGCAACCAAGTGACCGTCTGCCCCTGGTGAAGCTGCTCGCCGACCCTGACGTGCCCCAAGGCGAGTAAGCGGCCTCGACTCCCAGCCCCGGGTGGACGATGCCCGGGGCCTGACGCGTTGGCGTGGCTTCAACGGCGCGGTCCAAGGAGCTCGAAGACGCGAACCCACGCGGTCGTCGACCCGCCCGTGAGCTGCAGGTCGACCTTTCGTACAGACGAGCCTGCGCGGCGCTGTACCGTACGATCGCCCCGCCTACCGCGGCCGACGGCCGGTGAGCTGCTCCCACCGGTCGAACGCTGCGTCGAGGTCGCGGCGCGCCCGTGGGATGCGCGTGTCCGACTTCTGGCGAGCTTTCAGCACGGCCAGCTGCTCCTCCGCTTGCTCGCGGTCAGCCGTGTCGGCAGTTGTCTGCCGCAGCTTCGCCTCGGCCTTCGGCACGAGCGCCTGCCGCTCGGCCTGGGCCGCCTTCTCGTCGGCGGCAGCGTTGAAGACCGCCACGACAAAACGGCGCAGCTCGGTCTCCGGGGTTTCGTCGTCCAGGGGGACGGACAGCATCTGCCGTCTGCGGTCCGGGAGGGAGATGTAGACGTGGCCGGTCTTGCCCGAGTACTCGTCCATGATCGAGATTTCGTGCAGCGGGTAGTCGGTGTCTCGGCCGTCCACCTGTGCCACCAGCACACGTTCGTACAGGTGCAGAGCCTTGCCGATGGAGGAACGCAGCGTTCCTCGCCCGGGCGATCGGAGCCAGTCCAGGTGTGCCTGGGCCCGGCGGATGCGGCTGCGGTGGGCCTGCTCGGCTGTTGTGACTGCGGAGCGGGCTGCCGCGAGCTCGCGCTCCGCCGTGCGGTGCAGCCCGTTCGCTTGCCGCGGGCGGCGTCCAGGTCGCGGCGCTCGCCGGCGTACCGGGTGCTCAGGGCGTATCGCCAGTCCCCGGGGTAGCGGTGCCGCAGCCAAAGCGCCACGGCACCGGCGGCCAGAGCAGCCAGGAGGATCCAGCCGATCGTGGATTCCATTGCTTCTCCTCCCGGCCGGAAGCCGACAGCTGCTTCGGCCGGCATCTACAGGGAACCGGTCTTCGTGCCCGTCGGCGCGAACGCTCCGGCCGGGTTCAGCCGGCCTTCGCCGAAGGGTCGGCAGCGGTAGAAGCCCGCACCAGCGGCGCCGCCGGGCGGACCGGATCGGGCCGGAGCACATCGGCCAGGGGTGACGAGCGCAGAACATGGTGGTAGCCCGTGGCGTCGCCGCTCAGCGACTCCAGGTACAGCACCCGCAGGATCGTTGCGAGCTCGGCCCTGGTCACGTCCACGGTGTGCCGGCGCGAGCCATCCACCGGACGCGCTCTGGCGATCGCCGCGCCCAGCGCCGCGGCGTCCACACCGGGGAGGGCGCCGGTCGCGGCGTCCCCGCACACGGTATGGAGCAAGGACAGGTCGGTGCCGCGCACACTGATCGTCGTGTCCAGCCCACCGCCCGTCGTTGCCGCGACGGGCGGCTTCATCGGGCGTTCCCGCAGGGCCCGGTAGCGCAGGAGCTCCTGCCCCAGCTCGGTGGACCGGACCGCCCACGCCGGACGGTTTGCACCGGCGGCAAGCGCGTCGAGCTCCTCAGGGCTGGCGAGCTCGCACAGCGCCGCCCCCACGAGCCGGCGGACGATCCCGTGCGCCGCGACACGGCGCTCCAGAGGCCGGTCCCCCGTCACCCAGCCCGGGCTCTGGGCGACGACGGCCTCCAGCATCCCCCGCTCGTCCTGGCGCAGCGTCACAGGTCCTCCCTCAACGTGACGACGCCATCCTGCCATGCCGATCCGCCGTGGCGCCCGGACTTCGGAAGTCCTTGGGTGCCGGGCGGTACATGCGGCGGGTGTTCTCCGGGACGGTGGCCATGAGCGCCTCGCGGGTTGGGGGGCAGTCTGGGTAGCCCGCCGGGCCTCTTTGCCTTCGTGGTGGGACGGTGGGCTACACGTTCGTTAGCTGTCAACGGGCCGTGGAGCGGTCCTCTTCACGTGGCGGGGGTCAAGGGGCCTAGAAAGCAGCCTCCGCATGACCGCTCAGACAGGGAGCCTTTTCAGAGCGGCCACCGATCGGGTGACGGCGGTGCTGTCGGCGCGAGGGCATGACGAACGAGGCTCTCGGGCAGTTGGGAGAGATGTCTGAAGTCTCAACTGTTCCGCCGGAGAGCCCCGTTGGTCACCTATCCTGCCGCACTGGACCTGCCGCACGCCCTCGTTGAGTGGGTCACCATGCTCATCGTCACCCGGGAGGGTGACCGCCGGTGCAAGCTCCGGCCCTCGCAGCGAGCCATCGTCGCGCTGGTCTATCTACGCAAGCACGACACCCTCGCCCAGATCGCAGCCGGCTTCAGGATCAGCGTCGGCACCGCCCACGCCTACGTCCGTGCGGTCACCGACCTCCTCGCCCGCCGTGCGCCCGGCCTGACCCGCGCCCTGCGTGAAGCCGACCCCGAGGACGTCCTGGTCGACGGCACCCTCGCCGAGCGCGACCGCGTCGGCGACGGCCGCGCCGACTACTCGGGAAAGCACCGTCGCCACGGCGTGAACCACCAGGTCATCACCGGTCCCGACGGCAGACTCGTGTGGGTCTCGCGGGCGCTGCCGGGCCGCACTCATGACCTGACCGCCGCCCGGACCCACCGCATCGTGACGACCTGCGTCCGGCTCCGCATTCCCGCCCTGGCCGACCTCGCCTACACCGGCGCAGGCGGGACGTTCGCCGTACCGGCCAGGCGAAAGCCCGGCAAGGAGCTCACGGCCGGTCAGAGATCGCTCAACCGGGCCCACGCCCGGTTCCGGTACCCCGTCGAACGAGGCGTGGCGACACTCAAGCGATGGCGGATCTTCCGCCACGCCCGCTGCAGCCCGAACTGGCTTACGTCAGCAGCCAAAGCCGTCCTCACCCTGGAGCTGCAACGCTGAAAGAGCTCAATCGCCCAAGCTGTTTCCCGCTTCGCTAATGCCGAGCACGGCGGCATCGTAGTGGTCGGCATGCGCGGCAAGAAGGTCCCGGGCGGGGAGATCATCAGCGGCATCTGCCCCGTACCGGTGGACGGCCGGACGCTGCGCCAGTACCAGGACGCCATCGAGAAGCACCTGTACCCACCGCCGGACCTCCTCGACATCGAGGTGGTGCCGGCTGACGGTGGCAGCCTGATAGTCCTGCACATCCCGCCTCAGCCCGAGGAGCTCAAGCCGTTCCTCGTGCATGGCGCGGTCGTGGACGGGGGGCGAGTCGAAGGCGCCTTCATCAGCATCGTCAGGCGCCGCGGCGAGTCGTCCATTCCAATCACCGCGCCAGCGATCCACGCGACCCTGGCCGCTGGTCGGGCGCTGCTGCGACGCGGCGAGCTGCCGAAGGAGTGAATCCGTACCTTCCATGGGCGGGGCCGTGCTTACCGGCTGGCTACAACGCCTCGAGTAACTGAGCGTCCTGGGCCGACAACCTCGGCAACACCAACGGGTGCGGCAAGACCTTCCGCATCGCGGAGCCGGTGGAGCTACTGGTCAGGGAAGCCGTCCTCACCGCCTTCGACCACCCCAAGATCGCCATCACGCTGGCACCCACGGTGGACGAGGACAAGATGCGCGGCTACCGCAACAGCAGATTTGAGCGACGTGGTCACAATCGACCAACTTCCGTCGCGCGGACGGGAATCCGAGAGCCCTCGTTCGCCCGCAGAACCTCATCGCCAGGGAGCCGGCCAGTGCGGGCGAAGTCCTCGCGTTTCGTGTGAGCGGCAGCCGCGGTACTGCGTCCGAAGCCGCTGCCGAAGCGCGCGAAGGCCTCCTGCTCGGCAATGTGAGCTTCCCCCGGTGATCTCCAAAGCCCGGCCGCCCGCTCCGAACGCGTCCCGCAACAGCTGCCAGGCCGCAGTGACGGCCGTCAGTACGACCAGGACGACCCGGTGCCTCGGTACTCCTCCACGGGGATCGGATGGACGCCCTGACGCATGCGGTCGGTGTAGAGCATCCCACCCAGGTGGTCGATCTCGTGGACGATCAGGCGGGCCAAACCTAATTCGTAGGTCAGGGTGGTGACGGTGCCGTCGAGGGCGGTGGCGGTGACGTCCATCCGCAGCGGGCGAGGCACCATGCCGCGGACGTCGAAGAAGCTCAGGCAGCCCTCGTACTGCTCATCCGTCTCCTCGGAGACGGCAGTGACCTTGGGGTTGAGCAAGATGATCGGGTCCGCGCCGGCGGTCGGCGGCAGGACAATGGCGGCGGCCCGCGGGATCCCGATCTGCGGCGCCGCCAGGCCCATCCCCTTGGCGAACGAGTGCACCCGGCCGATCCAGTCGATGGCGCCGAACAGCTCGTCGATCACCCCCTGAGCAGCTGCCGCTTCGGCCGGGACGTCGAACGGCTGGGCGGGCCGGTTTAGGATGGGGGTGCCCTGCTGAATCACGCCGAGCGACTGCATCTGCTGGCTGGGCCGCACGAGGGTCACCTGGTCTCCTTGGTCTGCTGCGGGTTGGCCGGCGGCGCGGGCGGGCCGCGGTTCAGGCCCCGAACGGGCTGGCAGCTCCGCTCAGGATCACCTCGCGGTGCTGCCACGCCAGCTGGAGCAGCGCTGCCCCGGCCGGCTGCATCGGCTCGTGGCAGGTCAAGCGCTCGACCTGCTCAGCCGTGAACGGAATCCCCACGGCCTGCCCGGTGCCGTCCTCGAGCTGAACCCGGTGGCCTTCGTCGTTGGTGGAGACGATCCGTGCGAAAGTCGCGTCGAATAGCTCGGCGTCGAACACCGCGACGGTCAGCATGTCGGTGACGAGCGTGAGCGGGTCCATGCCCAGCCCCAGCCAGTACACCCGCAGCGTTCCGGCGGCCCGGGCCGCGCTCAGGGCTTGGTTGAACGACCAGGCGTCGTAGTCGATGGGGGCGGTGTCGCTGCCGTAGTCCTCGCTGCTGCCGAGTAGTTCCTCGCTCAGTTCGCGGGCGATGGCCCGCCACAGGTCGAAGTCGTTGGCCTCATTCCACGGGGCGTCGTGGGAAGCCTGGAACATGCCCACTGGCATGACCTGGAACAGCCCGCCGCCGCTCGCCACCTTGGCCGGGTCGCGCCAGTGCAGGATGAACTCGGCCGAACCGGTCTGCCGGTCGTAGCGGATGGCGAGCGTGCTGACGGCGGCCATGACCGGTCGGCGATCGAGGTCCGTCGGGTCGCCGATGGCCGCCCGAAACGGCGTGGCAGTCGAGTTCACCACCAGCTGGCCGGGCGCAGCCAGGGCCGCGGCAGCGTACTCGTGAGCTGCCGCCTCGCAGACGTTGATGACGTCGAAGTAGTGGCCGCGGCCGAACGTCAGCGTCGGCTCGGCCGCGTCTTCCGCTACCTCCAGCAGCCGGTAGCAGCCGCGGTTCTCGAACAGCCGCGGCTTGGCCAGGTCCCGGACAGCGTCGGCGTAGAACGGATACGGGCTGCCGTCGTCCCGCCGCGCGCGGGTAGCGTCCAGCTCCGCCTCGCTGCCGTCGATCGAGGCCGGTGGGGTCTGATCCTGCCACCGCAGATTGACCTGCTCCAGGGGTACGGGGGTCTCGGGAATCCAATGCTTGCGCGCCAGCAGCCGCCCGCCGGGAGCGAACTCCTCCTGAGACCGGCTGGCCATGGCCGTCTGCGTCAGCTCGAACCGACTGCGGTTCAAGTAGTCCCGAACCTGTCGCCACGCGGCCTGACTTGCGGCCGGGGTGATGGCCGGCTCCGGCTGACGGGTGGTGGACACGGCGCTCCTTCGAGGGTATGGCGGCTTGCCAGCAGCCTACGAGCCGATCAGCAAGTCGCGGTGCTTCCAGGCCAAAGCCAAGCATGCCGCGCCCGGAGGAGCCATGGGTTCGCTCGTCAGGAACTGGATGATGTTCTGCTCGGTGAACGGGATGCCGGCGGTGGTGTCTTGACCATTCCAGCGGGTGACCGTCACGCCTTCGGCGTTGGTCTGCACCACCTCGCCGAACAACTCGTCGAAGACAGAGTCGGCGATGACGATGGCGCTGGGGATGGTGGCGGCCAGCGTCAGGGCGTCGCAGCCGATGCCGAAGCAGTACGCCCGCAGGTGCCCGGTGGCGCGGGCTCGTTGGAGCGACCGGTACAAGGGCCAACGGTCGTAGTCGAGCGGCCGACTGCTGGAGCCGTCGTACTCCGGCGCGCCCAGGAGCTCCTCGTTCAGCTCGCGAACGATGTTGCGCCACAGGTCGAAGTCGGGGCCAGCGGGGTCACCCATGACGGTGCTGGGCTGGAACTCCCCAGCGGGAATGGTGTCATACAGGCCCCCAGCGGTGGCCACCTTGCCCGGGTCGCGCCAGTGGAGCAGGAAGGTGGCCTCGCCGGACGGCCGAACGCGTAGCAGCAGCGTGGTGATGGCCGGCACCACGGCCCGCAGGTCCAGATCGAACGGGTCGTTGATCATCCGGCGCAGCGGAAGCGCGCCCCAGCTCACCGCCGAATCCGCACGCTGGGCGGCCGCCGCGAACTCGTGCCCGATGGCTTCGGAGACGTCGAGCTTGTCGAAGTAGGTGGCCAGGCCGAAGGACAACTCCCCGCTGCCGTCTGCCGTCCAGTCGACGCCGGTCAGCCGGTAACTGGGGCGGTTCTCAAACAGGGACGGCGCGGCGATGTAGCGGACGGCCTGGGTGTAGCGATCGAAGGAGCGGCCGGGTGCGCGCAGCGGCAAGGCCTGACCGGCCTCGGGCTCGCTGCCATCAACCAGCGGGAGCTTGGGGCTGCCCGTCCAGGTCAGTCGAACGCGCTCAAGCAACACCGGCTCGGGCGGACACCACTGGGCAGTGGTCAGGAGCGGCGCGTCCACCAGACGCGTGTCCTTCAGGTAGAGCTGGCTCGCGGCAGCGGCCAGCTGGGCGCGGTGGGTGTTGAGGTAGCGGCGGGTGGCGCGCCAGGTGTCCTGACTGCGGTGTACGTCGGGTGGAACGGCCCGCCGTTCGTCGTCGACCACCCGCGACCCCTCCTGCGGCACGGGCAGGGCCTCCGGCAAGCTGAACCACAACCGCGCGGCTGGCATCCCCAGGATCCGGGCGTAGTGGACGAGGTTGACCAGATCGGTCACCGGTGGCCCCGTCTCAATGCGGCTAATCTGGGCCTGAGTTAGGCCCAGCCACTGGCCGAGCAGACTCTGGGGGACGCCCCGTGGGCCATGGCGTCCTGTGTGGTCCGGATGGGTGCGGTACTGCCGCAACACGCGTCCCATGTGACGGGCGGCGAAGGCGTCGCGCAGGGGCACGGCATTCCAGAACTCGGCCGCCACAACGGGCGGCTGGGGCGCCGGGGTTGATCGGCCCAGGGACTGGCAGGGCGAGCACAGCTGCCCCGGGTGATCGGTCGCGAGCCGGGCTCCACACCGGTGGCACTGCTGCCCCGCTGCTGTGTTCGCCGTCGCCATTGTTGGCCGCCCGTTCCCCGCCGCGCCGGTCTCAAATCGCTCTTGACCAGCAGTATATGGACCGTTGCGGACCGTGTCCGTCGATCTATACATCCCGCGTATATGCAGCACCTCTTTTCGGCATAGCCCGGCTCGGACGCCGCGCCCACAGTGGTCTTCGCTCACCACGGACGTGGTCGCGATGCCGCGGTGAGCCCAGCACCCTCCTGCCGTCTCAAGGAGGCACCCCCGTGCCCACGTCAGTCAGCTCCGAATTCAACCAGCTCGCGCTGGCCGACACCCCCAACGCCGTGCCGTGGGCCCGGCGGCACGTAGTTGACGTGCTGCGGCGGTGGCAGGTGCCGCCCAAGCTCATCGACACGGCGCAGCTGCTGGTGTCGGAGCTGATGACCAACGCCTTGCCGAAGCGCACGGACAAGGAGCTGGCGGCGGCGTACTCGATCTTGGAGTCGGTGGGCACGATCACGCTGACGCTGCGGCTGGACGGCCCCCAGCTGCTCGTCATGGTTCACGACTACCAACCTCAGCTGCCGGTGCTCAAGCAGGTCGGCCTGGATGCCGAGAACGGCCGCGGCGTCTTCCTGGTTGCCCACATGAGCAGTCGTTGGGGCTACTACTTCGCCTCGGCCGGCGCCAAGGTCGTCTGGTCTGAGCTGCTGCTGACAGCTTCGACGGTCGAGGAGCCGAAGTCGGTCGCCAGCGTCCAGGAGTCGCCGTTGCCGCGGTCGGACCAGGCAACGCCGCTGCTGGTAGCTCGCACGCTCGTCGGATTGCGCGGGTTGTGATGGCGTCGGCCGCGCTGACTCACCAGTCCTACCTCTGCCAGTACGAGCTGGTGCTGGCCGACAACGAGCGACTGACGGCTGGACTGCCACTGCGCCACTTCGCGGGTACGCCGGGCCAGGCCATCCGCTGGCTGCGTCGAGCCGCTCGGCGCTTGGCGCCATCGCTGGCAGAGAACGCTGAGCTGCTGGTCGGCGAGTGGCTGGACGACGCCGCCGGCTATCACCGAGCCGCCTTTGGCCTGGGACGTGGCGAAGCGCTCCTGATGGCGTTTGCCTCGCACAGCCTGATCCTTCAGCTCGAAGCCCGACCGGTGGTCGTGCTGAACGTGCTGCCGCACCACCCCACGTAACTGCCCCCTCTGCAACCAGCCCAGCTGTCAGCCGGGCTGGTGATCTGTCACGCCTTCATCCAACCAACGACCTCGGAGAAAGAGGCACGAATGAGTACGCGCACCAGCCGACTCGCCTCGCCTGCTGCCAACCGGCTGCAGGAAGCGCTCCGCACCACACTGACCAACCCCACCACCACCGCCGCCGAGATTGACCGCCTGCTCGTCACGCCGGAGGCCTCGCGGCTCTACCTGGAGCAGCACCTGGCCACCCAGAGCGGCCGCATCTTCGTCACCGGCACCTTGGACCGCCGCCTGGTCCTGATCGAGCGGCTGGACAACCAGTGGATCGTGGCTGACCTGTCCGGCCAGCCGCACTGCACCAGGCAGTGGCCCGCCTGGACGACCGGCCACGTCGAGCTAGCCAACCTCGACTCCTGGCTGTCGCTGGGCAGCCTCGACGATGAGGCGGCAGCCCGCTTCAGCCGGCCTCGGCTGCTGCTGGCGGCGCTGTACCACCCGGAGTACTTTCCACTGCCGCGATTCCCCCTGGGCATCTCGGATGTGGCCAGGGCGGCTCGGGCCACGCTGACGGGCCAGGTAACGCTGGCTGACATGCAGCTTGGCGTGACGCTGCCAGAGCTGGTGAAGCTGGTGGGCCAAGAGCCGCCGGACATCCTGGGCATCTCCGCCACCTTCGGTCAGCACGACCTCATGACCGAACTGCTGGATGCCGCTTTCGGCCTGCCGGAGCCGCCGCTGGTGGTGGCGGGCGGCAGCCTCACAGCCCGCAACGAGGCGCTGCTGCTGGAGCAGTACCCCGATCTGCTGGTCGCCCGCGGCGCTGGTCAGGCCACCATCCAGAACGTGCTGGCCTACTGGCACGGCGACCTCAGCCGCGAGCAGATTCCGGGCATCGGCTACACCGGCGCCGCTCGCGGTGGCGCCATGACCATCGGGCGGCGCCACACGGCCAAGCCGGTGGCCAGCACCCAGACAGACATCCTGCCCGAGCTCGATCTGCTGCCAGCCACACTCCAGGCCCGCGGCGTCGGCCAGCTGGAGTGCTCCAGCGGCTGCACCAACTTCTGCTCATTCTGTCCCCGCGGCCACAAGGGCCAGTGGTTCGGCGTCGGGCCCGAGGCGTTCCCCTGGATCTTGAGCGAGATGGGCCGCGTATTCGATCAGCACCCGGACATCTCGCGCACGCTCTATCTGGTCGACGAGGAGTTCATCGGCCGCGGCTCGGACGCCGTGTCCCGAGCGCTGGCCATGGCCGACACGCTCCAAACCGCGAAATTCAAGTGGGAAACCAGCTGCCGCATCGACCAGGTAGTCCGGCCGGATCGCGACCTGAGCTGGCACTACGAACGAGCTGCCATGTGGCGCGGCCTGGTCGAGCGAGGCTTACGGCGCTGCCTGTTCGGCGTCGAGTCGGGCGTCGACTCGATCTTGGAGCGCTTCAACAAGGAGACGGTGGGCGAGCAGAACGCCTTGGCGATTCGGACGCTGTCGGCCCTGGGCATCCCGACCCGCTTCACCTACATCACCTTCGACCAGCTCATGACCTTCGACGAGCTGAAGGCGACCTACGACTACCAGGGCCGCACCGACCTGCTGCTGCGGCCCCAGCCTGAGCTGTCGATCCAGGACATCGTCGACGGCGTGCGCGACGAGTCATTCGTGGCGGCCGCCAGCACTGGCCGGCCGTTCCACTCGGGCATCTCCTACATGCTCGTCTCGATGGAGTGCCTGGTCGGGGCGGCCTACACCAAGCAGGCCCAGGCCGCTGGCCTGACGGGCGCAGTCCGGCCAGCCATGGGCCGAGTGGATGCGCGGTTCGCCGACTGGCGCATCGGGGTGGCCAGTGAGTGGGCCCAGCTGTGGGTCGACCGTAACTTCGCACTCGACTACACGTTCAAGTCGCTGGAGAAGATTCTCGACGGCGAGCCGCGCCAGGTCGTTCGAGCCGCTCGGGTGGTGCTCAAGGACGCGGCCTACACCGTCTTCGGGCACATGATTCGCGAGATTGGCGACACGACCGAGGCAGTCGGGGCGGTGGCCGGTGCGGACGAGCTGTCCGAGCGGCTGCGCTTCTGGCTGGAGGCTGAGATCGGGGACCTGGCCGAGCGCATGGATGGCGTGGTCGAGCAGGTCAACCAGGCCTTGCCGGCTGACCACCGGCGGGTGCTGACCCACGAGTACGGCCGCTGGACCCAGACCAACGAGTGGCGGTCGATCAACGCCGCCGACCCGTGTGGCACGTGAGGGGGCCCAAATGGAACGACGACGACTTCCTGGCCTGAGCCGCGAGGTGTCAGCCATCGGCGCTGGCTGCTGGACTATCGGCGGCCTGGCCACCAACCGCGGCGTGCCCATCGGCTGGGCCGGAGTAGATGAGGCTGAGGCCTTCGCCGGCCTGGTCCGAAGTCACGATCTGGGCGTCACGCTGTACGACACGGCTGATGTCTACGGCCTGGGCCGATCTGAACGCCTGGTCGGCCGACTGCTCGCCCAGGTCAACCGCAACCGCCTGACGATCTCCAGCAAGGTGGGCTACTTCGCCGATACGGCTGCCCACCCCTACGCGGCAGCCCAGATGCGGCGGCAGCTGCTGACGTCCTTGACCAACCTCGGCACGGACTACCTCGACCTGTACTTCCTGCACTCGAGCGACTTCGGTCCGGACGACCAGTACCTGGGCGAAGCAGTCGAGACGGTCCAGCGGCTACGGCGTGACGCGCTGGTTCGAGCCATTGGGATGCGGGCACCGCACACGTTCGCCGTGGAGTGGGCGACCGATCCCAGCCACCCACAGGCCGATGAGAGCGCTCGCTTCCTGAAGCTGTTCGACCGCATCCAGCCGGATGTGCTGACCGTTCGGTACAACCTGCTCAGCCCGCTGTATGAGCCGGGTGAAACGGACATCTTCAGCTTCGCCCGTCAGCGCCGAGTGGGTCTGCTGCTCAAGCAGGTGCTCGGCCAGGGCCTGCTGATCGGCGTCCACCAGCCAGCCGCCCCGATGGCCTTTCCGAACGGCGACCATCGCCAGGGCGGATCACTGTTCACTGCGGCAACGCGCCGCGCCATCCATGACGGCCTGGCCGAGCTGCGCCAGCGTTTCGGTACCAGCAGGGCCGATCTGGCGCGGGTGGCCATTCGGTACGCGCTTCAGCGCGATGACCAGGCCGCCGTGCTGCTCGGCTTTCGCAACGCCCAGCAGATCGGCAGCAACCTCACCTGTCTGGGTGAGCCCCTGAGCTCGGAAGACATTGGCGCGATCCAAACCGCCATGTCGTCCGTACGGGCCATGCTGGCCCCGTCCCAACCCATCACCGCTTCACCGACTCAGCAGGAGCAAAGCGCATGAAGTACATCGAGGTCGAGCAGAAGTTCCAGCTGCTGAGCTCGCCGGAGGAGCTGAAGGCCACGCTGACCGACCGCGGCGCCAAGCGCGGTGAGGCCTCTCGCCAGGTCGACACCTACTACAACGCGCCGCACCGAGACTTCCTGGCTGGCGAGGTCATCTCGGAGTGGCTGCGGGTCCGCGTCGAGGACGACACGGCGTCGCTCAACTTCAAGCGGTGGTACCCGCTGGAGGAGCCGATCAAGACGCACTGCGACGAGTTCGAGTCGACGGTCGCCGACGCCGAGGCGGTCACCCGGCTACTGGGGGCGCTGGACTTCAAGCAGCTGACCACCGTCGACAAGGTCCGCGAGGAGTGGACCGTCGACGGCATCGCGGTGGCCTTCGACAGCGTGGCCAGCCTCGGTGAGTTCATCGAGTTCGAGTTCAAGGGCGAGGCCGACACCATCGAGGAGGCCACGGCCAAGATCGACGCCTTCGTCGCCGGCCTGGGAATCAAGCTGGGCGAGCGTATCCACGCTGGCTACCCGCACCTGGCGCTGGGGATCGCGCCGGCGACGGCCTGATCCGCGACTCTGAGTCGGCGCCGGTGTCATTCTGTGCGCACCGGCGTCGGCACGCTTCGGCCCTTGCCCCCGCCCAAAAGGGCCGCAGCGCCTTCGTCCACACCAAGGCAGACAGCGGCGCCTACGGCCCGAGCGACGAGAACGACTGGTGGTTCGACTTCACGCCGCGGCCGGGACGACCTTCGAGGACCTCGGGTCTGACGTCTCAGGAGATGAAGGCCTGTCCCTTGCAACGCCACCGCTGGCGCCGGCGCGGAGTTCGTCGCCTGGCTGGTCCAGGAACTCGTGCCCACGGGCGGCCAGGTCGACTTCGACCGTCGGGCGGGCATGGAGGCGGAATTGCCCGACGAAGTCCTGACCGAGCACACCGTCGCCGGGCTCGAAGCCGTCTTCCGCGACTATCTGACCGACCTGTGACCGCGAGCCACCCTGTCGTCGGGGAATCGTGTCAGCCCGACCGCGGACTGCATCAACGAGCCCAAGACGGTGGAGCTTGCGCGCTGCACCCTTCCTGATGACGAGCGGCCAGCGCAGCCTCGGGCACTGAGCCTTTCAACGTTGCGTCTCCAGGGTGAGGATGGCCTTGCTGGCTGACCCGAGCCGGCTGGGGCTGCAGCGGGCGTGTCGGAAGATGCGCCAGCGCTTGACGGTGGCGACGCCGCGTTCGACCGGGCATCGAAGTCGGGCGTGGGCCGTGTTCAGCGATTTCTCTTTCGCGGTCAGCTCGCTCTTGGGCCGTCGCCGGACCGGGACGGCGACGCCTGGGCCGGCTCCGGTGTAGGCCAGGTCCGCGAGCGCCGGGATCCGCAGCCGGCCGCAGGTCGCGACGATCCGGTGGTGCCGGGCCGCGGTCAGGTCGTGGGTGCGACCGGGCAGCGGCCGGGAGACCCACAGGACTTTGCCCTCGGGACCGGTGATGACCTGCAGGTTCACTCCGTGACGGCGGTGCTTGCCGCTGTAGTCGGCCCGGCCGTCGCCGACGCGGTCGCACTCTGCGAGGGTTCCGTCGACCAGGACGTACTTCGGATCGGCCTGGCGCAGGGCCCGGGTCAGGCCGGGGGCACGGCGGGCGAGGAGGTCGGTGACCTGGTGAACATAGGCGTGAGCGGTGCCGACGCTGATTCGGAAGCCGGCCGCGATCTGCGCGAGCGTGTCGTGCTTGCGCAGGTACACCAGTGCGACCAGAGCACGCTGCGAGGGGCGGAGCTTGCACCTGCGGTCACCCTCCCGGGTGACGATCAGCATGGTGACCCACTCGACGAGCGCGTGCGGTAGGTCCAGTGCGGCAGGATATGTGACCACCAGGGCTCCCCGGCCGAAGAGTTGAGACGTCAGATACCTCACTCAACTGCCCGGGAGCCCTGTCTGTTCTGCCTTGGGCCGCGACCGCCCAGCCGTCACCCGATCGGTGGCCGCTCTGAAAAGGCGCACTGGCCCGAGTGGGACCTGCCAGGACAAGAGCACCAGTTGCAGGCGAGGCCTGGGACCTAGACAGGGCGTCCGGCTCATCCGGTGGCCCTGCCCGATAAGCAATGATGGACAGCAACTTTAGCTCCATTACGGCCCTTGGAGTCCGCAAAGTTCGCGAGCGGTCGCCGGGCTGGCCGCGGCGGGCGGGTCGGTCGTCCTGGTCCCGGTCGTGCTGCATTTGCGGGAGGCGGGGTCCACGCGGATGCGATAGCCGTCACGGTGCCGGGCCGCAGCTGGTCGAGGTCGATGAGGATGCGGCGGGTCTGGTAGCGGAGTTGGGCGGCCCAGCTCCGGGAGTCTGCGACACGCGCAGGCGGCGGGTGGTCAGGGTGTAGCTGGCGAGATGACAGTAGCGGCCGCGTCGGGCCGACGATGTCGGGCCAGCGGTCTCGCACGCCTCCGCCGGCGGGTGCCGAGCGCCAGCCGCGCGCGGCGGCCAAGGCGAGGAACACGTCTGCGATCGGCTCGGGTTCGTGCGGGCCGCGCGGCTGTGGTCTGCCGGGTAGGCGTTGACGGCTGGGGCCGGTGTGGACACTGCGGCGCTGGGCGCGGCGACCGACGGCGACGGTCCACTCCACCCGGCCCACCACGTCGTGGCCTCCAGCCTGGCAGGCGCCAACGGTTCGTAATCGAGCCAAGTTCTTTCGGTTCGACTCGCCCGCGGCCAGCCTCACCTCCACCTTTGCAAGGAACACCAGAGTCCGAATCATGGCAAGCCGAACAAAAATGAGCCATTCCTCTTTCTGTCAATTGCCTCCGCAGCACCTGCGGGATCTTGGGCCTGTATAGGCCGGTGCGGTGATTCTTGTATGGCTTCTCGGGGTTGTGGTGCCCGTTCGCTCGTGACGACCGGCGGTTACGCAC
>NZ_JBIWNL010000050.1:0-57682 GCF_044767225.1 Kitasatospora sp. NPDC101447 | reverse complement strand
AGGTCGAACCGCGCGGCCCCATCGAGACCGAAGCAGCCCGCCGCCTCGCCGACGACCTCAAGAACCAGTAATCATCCGATTACCCAACACTTTCTAAGGCGGTGGCCCGGCGGTGGCTCGGCGCGGTGGCCCGCCGCCCGCTCGTCGGTGAAGGGCCGGGCGGTGCGAGGGCGCTCCGCCCGGCGACGGTCGAGGGTCCGCGAGCCCGGGGATCGGGACGGCGCGACGGTGGCGAACCGGAGCGCGGCCGGGGGCGAGACGGGGCGCACGGCGGTCGCAACCGGCGCACGACGGCGGCTCTCTGGCGCACATCCGGTGTACACGTGCGGGCGGATGGGCCACCATCAGGTTGCGCGAAGGGGCTGTCCCGGGCGGACCGCTGTGCCAAGGTCAGTCCATGCCCGACCATATGTCGGCCGATCCGGCCGGAACCCGTCCGCGTGTCCTGCACCTGATCAGTGATTCACGCCGCGGCGGCGCCCAGAACTTCGCCCGTGACCTCCACCGGGAACTGGGCCGCCGGGGCCAGTCCTCCGCGCTGTGCGCCCTCGCCCCGCATCCGGTGGTCCACCCGGGTGCTTCGGAGGCCGACCCGGGGGACTGCCCTGGCGCTTCCGGCCTGCGCACGGCCGCCGTCCTCGGCCCCGGCCGGCTGCGTCCGAGCACCCTGCGGGCGCTGCGTTCCGCCTCGCGCGCCGCCGACGTCGTCCTCGCCCACGGCTCCGACACCCTGGCCGCCTGTGCGCTCGCCCTGGCCGGCACCCGCACCCCGTTCGTGTACGTCTCGGTCGGCCACCCCCGCTACTGGACCGCGAACCGGATGCGCCGGGTGCGCGGCGGCGCGCTGATGCACCGCGCCGCCGCCGTCACCACGCTCACCGACGAGGCGCGGGTCGTCCTGGAGGAGCAGTTCGCGCTGCCCGAGGGCAAGGTGCACGTGATTCCCAACTCCCGTGCCGCCGAGAGCTATCCGCCCGCCGACAGCCGGGACGACCGGCGCGCCGCCCGGCACGAGCTGGGCCTGCCGGCCGATGTCCTGCTGGTCGCCTGGATCGGCGCGATAGCGCCCGAGAAGCGGCTCGACCTCGCCCTCGACGTGCTCGACCGCCTCCCCGACGTCCGGCTCGCCGTCGCCGGGGACGGCCCGCTGCTGGAGACGCTGGCCCGCCACCCGGCCGCCGCCCGCGCCCACTTCCTCGGGCCCCTGC
This sequence comes from Kitasatospora sp. NPDC101447, assembly GCF_044767225.1. Classification (NCBI taxonomy): domain Bacteria; kingdom Bacillati; phylum Actinomycetota; class Actinomycetes; order Kitasatosporales; family Streptomycetaceae; genus Kitasatospora; species Kitasatospora sp. NPDC101447. The sequence goes on along the minus strand of NZ_JBIWNL010000050.1, from coordinate 56,474 downwards.
CCGATCCGGCCCCGCTCTACCGCGCCGCCGACGCGCTGCTGCTCACCAGCGACAGCGAGGGGGTTCCCGGAGCGCTGATCGAGGCGGCACTGGCCGGTGTGCCCGCCGTCGCCACCGACGTCGGCTGGGTGCGCGAGGTCGTCCGGGACGGCGCCACCGGCGCGCTCGTGGCCCCCGGCGACCCGCTCGCCCTCGCCGAGGCGCTGGGCAAGGTGCTGGCCGTCAACCGGGCGGGCCTCGGCGCGGCGGCCCGGGCGCACGCGCTGGAGCACTTCGAAGTGGGCGCGGTGGTGGACGCCTGGCAGCGGCTGGTGGCCGAGGTGTGGACGGCGGGCGCGGCTCCGGCGGACTGACGCGGGACCGGTCGGTCGGGCCAGGGCGGATCGACCGGCTCGGGATCGACGGACCAGGGACCGGCCGACTCGGGACCGCCGGACCAGGAACCGACCGGCTCCGGACGGGTCGCCCTGGGGGACGGGCCGACGCCCCGGGCCCCGGCTGCGCCGTTCGGGCGAATCCCGGGACGCCGCCGCGCACGGACTCGCCGGTAACGAAACGCGGCCAGCACACTGCCCGGTGTGAACTCGAAGTCGCTGCTGCGGTCCACCGTCCTGTTCGTCGCCGCCGCCGGGATCGTCGCATCCCCCGTCCAGGCCGGCGCTGCGAGCCACCAACTCCCCTCCGAGGGTGCCCGGTTCGCGAGGTCCGACACCCCGCAGCCGGTGCGCGAGAGCGCCCGGACCGAGGCGGTGGAGTTCTTCTGGTACGACTGCGGCCACTCCCAGTCGCTCGAACAGCCCCTGCAGGCCTGGGCGGAGAAGCACCGCGAGGACGTCTCGCTGAGTCGCGTCCCGGCGATCTGGCCGGGCAGCCCGGAGGAGAACGTGCAGCGCGGCCACGCGCGGCTGTACTACACGCTGGAGCGCCTCGGCCTGGTGGAACGCCTGCAGACCAGCGCGTTCCGCGCCATTCATAGCGAGCACGTCGACCTCAGCACCGAGGCCGCCTCCACCGACTGGGCCGCCCGCCACGGCGTCGACGCCCAACTCTTCCGCCGGACGTACCGGTCCACCGAGGTGGGGCAGTCGGTCGACGACGCTGCCGCCGCGTTCGTCCGCTACGGCATCAACGAGCTCCCGACGGTCATCGTCCAGGGCGAGTACCGGACTTCGCCGAGCAGGGCCGGCGGTGTCTCGGCGATGCCCGGGGTGCTCGACGAGTTGGTGCAGCAGGAGCAGATGAAGAAGTGAGACTGCGGCGTCACTGACGATGGATCAGGTGGAGTGCCTGGCCGAGGCTCGACGGCCCGTGGCAACTCCACCACCCCCGACGCCTCCAAAGCCCTTGTCTAACCATTCAGATGCTGTTTAATGGTTAGCATGAGCGAGCTGACGATCCCGCAGGTCCATCACCGCCACGTCGACGTCGACGGGCTGCGCATCTTCTACCGCGAGACCGGCCCGGCCGACGCCCCCGTCCTCCTGCTGCTGCACGGCTTCCCGTCCGCCTCCCACCAGTACGCCAGGCTGCTCGACGCGCTCGGCACCCGCTACCGCCTGATAGCCCCCGACTATCCGGGCTTCGGCCACAGCGACAGCCCCGCGCCGGACGCCTTCACGTACCGGTTCGACACCCTCGCCGACGTGATCGAAGGCTTCTGCCTCACCCTCGGTCTGGACCGCTTCGCGCTGTACGTCTTCGACTTCGGAGCCCCCGTCGGCCTGCGCCTGGCCACCCGCCACCCGGAGTGGATCACCGGCCTGGTGGTCCAGAACGGCAACGCCTACGAGGAGGGACTCTCCGACCAGGCAAGGGAGTTCATAGCCAACCGGCGTGGCGTCCCGGGCGCCGGGGAGGCCGCGCGGTCGATCCTCACGCTGGAGATCACCCGCAGCCAGTACGAGGGCGGCACCGGGGACCCGAGCCTGGTCGCCCCCGACGGCTGGACCCTCGACCAGCACTTCCTCGACCTGCCCGGCCGCAAGGACATCCAGGTCGAGCTGGCCCTCGACTACTTCTCCAACGTCGAGCTCTACCCCGCCTGGCAGGCCTGGCTGCGCGCCGACCAGCCGCCGACGCTCGTCCTCTGGGGGCGCAACGACCCCTTCTTCACCGAGGCCGGCGCCCGCGCCTACCTGCGCGACCTGCCCGGGGCGGAACTGCACGTGTTCGACACCGGGCACTTCGCGCTGGAGGAGAAGCTGCCCGAGATCGCCCCGCTGATCGACGACTTCCTCGCCCGCACGCAGAAGTAGCCGGTCGTCCGGGGACCTTCAGAAGTAGCCGGTTGCCCGGGGACCTTCAGAAGTAGCCGGCCGTCCCGGGAACTTCGGCGCGCTCCCGGGCGGCTGGGTGGGCGTCAGTCGCGGCGCAGCAGGTAGGTGACGAAGCCGAGCGTCCCCCGGTAGCCGTGCAGCCACTCGGTGCGGTGCCGGTCCGCCGCCTCCCGGGCGGCCGCCGCGTCCGGGTGGTCCGGGTGGTCCAGCGCCCACTCGGCCAGCGCGCCCGTCCACGCGAACTCGTAGTCCTCCCACTCCCGTTCCGTGCTGACGTGCCCGAACACCGGGGTCCAGCCGTCCGCGAGGACCCGGTCGGTGGTCGTCGCCAGGTCCGCGAACTCGTCCCGAGTCGCACCCAGCCCGTCCAGGGCGGCCCGGGACGGCTCGCGCTGCCAGAACCCGTCGCCGACCAGCAACCGGCCACCCGGCGCCAGGAGTTCGCGGGCCGCCGCGAGCGTGGGCAGAAGTCCGCCGAACGCGTGGGTCGAACCGACGCACAGCACCAGGTCGAAGGGCTCCTTCGCGGTGAACTCCCGTGCGTCCAGGTGGTGCAGGCCGATCCGGCGCACCACGCCGAGGGTGGTCGCGGTCTCCCGGGTGCGGGTCAGGGCCCCGGGGTCGAGGTCCACCCCCACGGCCCGCCAGCCCGGGCGCGCGGCCAGCGCCCGGATCAGCCAGGCGCCCTCGCCGCAGCCGAGGTCCAGGGCCCGGCCGTCCTCACGGCCCGCCGTCGCGCGGTCCAGCAGACGGGCCACCGACTCGTCCGCCAGCGGGGCCGCGATCGGGTGGTGGGCATGGGCGAGGCGGGAGATCTGCTGACGGTCCATCCGAGCAGTATGGATCCGATCGGCGTGCCGCGCCGGGGAAATCCCCGCCCGCGGGGGAGGCCGACTGCTCGCGGCCGGGTACCGGGGTCACGCCCGCGAGTAGGTCCGGCCCTTCCAGGCCGCGCCCCGGCCGCGCCAGTGCTGCACCGCCGAATCGACCGTCATCAGCAGGTACAGGCCCGCCGTGAAGGGCAGCAGCAGCACGGCCGGGGCGGGCTGCCCGTAGTACCGGACCATCGGCAGGTACGTGCCCGCCATCAGCGCCCACGCAGCCCCGCCCGACGCCGCCACCGCCGGGTCTCCGGCCACCAGGCCGGCCACCGTCGCCAGCGGCGGCACCAGGTACACCAGCCCCAGCCCCAGCACCGTCCCGAGCAACAGCAGCGGCGAGTGCCTCAGCTGGGCGTACGCGCTGCGCGACACCATCCGCCACAGCTGCTCCAGGCGCGGGTACGGTCGGACGCTGTCCACCTGCTCGGCGAGCCCCAGCCAGATCCGGCCGCCGGTGGACTTCACGGCCCGGGCCAGCGACACGTCGTCGATCACCGCGCCCCGGATCGCCGCCACCCCGCCGGCCCGCTCCAGGGCCTCGCGCCGCACCAGCGAGCAGCCGCCCGCCGCGGCCGCGGTCCGGGAGCCCGGCCGGTTGCTCCGGCGGAACGGGTACAGCTGGGCGAAGAAGTACACGAAGGCCGGCACGATCAGGCGCTCCCAACGGGTCTCCACCCGCAGCCGGGCCATCTGCGACACCAGGTCCAGGTCGTTGGTCCCCGCTGCCGCCACCAGCTCGGCGAGCGAGTCCGGGCCGTGCGCGATGTCCGCATCCGTCAGCAGCAGGTACTCGACGTCCGGGCCGGCCAGCTCCACGCCGTGCCGCAGCGCCCACAGCTTGCCCGTCCAGCCGGGCGGCAGCGGGGGCGGGGTGGTGACGGTCAGGTCCAGCCCGTCGATCGTCCGCAACGACGCGGCCAGCGGGCCGGTGCCGTCCGAGCTGTGGTCGTCCACCAGGATCACCCGCGCCTGCCCCGGGTACTTCTGCGCCAGCAGCGTCGGCAGGCTCGCCGGGAGCACCCCCGCCTCGTCCCGGGCCGGCACCACGATCGCCGCCTGCGGCCATCGGACCGGCGGACGGCGCGGCGGCAGCCGCACGTCGGTGCGCCAGAACGAGCCGTGGCAGCACGCCAGCCAGACCCAGACCAGCAGGGAGAACGCGGCGATCCACAGCAGGACGGTCACCCCGGCAGTCTGCCGCAGAACGGGGTCGGGTGGGTGGATCGACTAAAGTCTTGACCCGTGAAGATCGCACTGATGGACTCCGGAATCGGCCTGCTGGCCGCCGCCGCCACCCTGCGGAAGCTGCGCCCGGACGCGGACCTGGTGCTGTCCTCCGACCCGGCCTCGATGCCCTGGGGGCCGCGGACGCCCGAAGAGGTCACCGAGCTGGCCCTCGGCTGCTGCCGGGCCGCCGCCGCGCTCGAACCCGATGCGCTGGTGATCGCCTGCAACACGGCCACCGTCCACGCGCTCGCCGCCCTCCGCGCCGAGCTGGAGCCCGGACTGCCGGTGATCGGCACCGTCCCCGCCATCAAGCCCGCCGCCGCGCTGGGCGGCCGGGTCGCGATCTGGGCCACCCCGGCCACCACCGGGAGCGACTACCAGCGCGGGCTGATCCGCGACTTCGGCGGGACGGCGGACATCACGGAGGTCGCCTGCCCGGGCCTCGCGGACGCCGTCGAGCACGGCGACGACGACGCCATCACGGCCGCCATCGCCGACGCCGCCGCCCGTACGCCGGCCGGCACCGACGTCCTCGTCCTGGGGTGCACCCACTACGAGCTCGTCGAGGACCGCATCCGCGCCGCCGTCAGCCCGACCGCCTCCCCGGCGCTCACGCTGCTCGGTTCCGCCGACGCCGTCGCCGCCCAGGCCCTCCGGCGCGTCGGCGACCCCACGCGCACGGGGACGGGCACCCTCACCGTGCTCCACGCCGGCGTCCCCGCGGTGCTCCCGCCGGCCGCCGCCCTCTACCCGCAGGGCAACGTGCTGGCCACGCTCATCGGCTGATCCCCGCACCACCGGCCACACCCTCACGGACCTCCCCGCACACCGGGGAGGTCCGCGTCGTCTCCGCCGCCGCACCGGCCCCGATCGCCGCTCGGGACGAGGAACACCCCGTGCGCCCACCATGCCGAATCCGGCACTCCGGATTTCCCGCGGGCGAGCTTCGCATCCGATTTTCCTCGCCCGGGGGCGAAATCCGGTGGGGATATTCGGAGGGGTGATCCATATGACGTCCGGCATGAACTGACGGCGTCCGCATGGATATGCGGCCCCCACCGCGGCCGGCCCCGAAGATCGCGTACAGGAAGTCGACCCGGCCGACCTTCGGTGCGAGCCCGCATTCCATGATCAGGCCGCTGGCCTGGGCTTCAGTGCGTTGCACCGGAAGTCGGCCGATCCGACTTCCTGCACCTGAGGGGTGCCGGCCCAGAGTGGATCTACTCGCGTAGATAGTTGAGGGCATTACTGTCGTGAACATGAAAGAAATCGGCGCGGCCTCCCGCGGGTGAATCGGCATCGAGGGTTCGTGTGGCGCGTGGGGCTGCGGCTTGGCGCGCGGGAAGTCGGCGGGTCCGACTTTCCGTGCTCGGTGGGGCGGTGTGCGGGTCGCTGCCTCGATCTACTCGCGTAGATGGGTGCCTGTGCGGCGTCCGTGGCTGCGGGCCCCGCGCAGGAAGTCGGCCGGGTCGACTTCCTGCGCGGGGGTGGCCGTCGGATGGCCGATGGCTGCGGGCGGGGATGTCGCGTTGCGCGAGCGGGTCGGTCCGCGCTGCCGGCTGTGTCGCCCGGGGTCGGAATCTACTCGCGTAGATGGTGCGGCTGAGATGTATGTGACGCATGGGAAGTCGGCTCTGTCGACTTCTCGCGCGCGGTGGTGCCTTGATGGCGTGACAGTGTGCGGATATCAGGCGATTGGACTTCTCTGTCCGGTGATGTCCGGGATCTATCCGTGATCGTCCTTCCGTCCGGGCGGAAGGGGTGGTGCGCACAGGAAGTCGATCGCGTCGACTTCCTGTGGAGAGCTACTCGCGTAGATTTCTCATGAGGGCCAATGTTGTGCCTTGGTGGCATTTCGGGTGACTTCCGGGCAATCGGGCAATCGCCCCGTTCCCGCGGCCTGCGCGGGAAGTCGGTCCGGTCGACTTCCCGCGCGCCGACCTCCCGCGCACCGACGTCCTACGGGCCGACTCCTCGCAGGCCGACCCCGCAGGCCGACCCCGCGGGCCGACTCCCCGGGGGTCGGAGGTCAGGCGACGGCCTGGCGGCGCCAGCGGCGGTAGGCGGGTTCGAGGCCGGAGAGGATGGTGTCGAAGCGGCGGGTGGTGGTGGAGGAGTCGACCTGGAGGCGGCTGATCTGGAGGGGGTGGGAGGGGAGGCGGGGGCCCAGGCGGTGGTCGGAGAGGAAGCCGAGGCGGTAGCCGAGTTCCTGCAGAACGGTTTCGGCACGGGGGTCGTGGCCGCCGTCCGGGTACGCGAAGGCCGTCGGCGGCTCGCCGAGCCAGCGGGTGAGGGCCTCGTGCGCGCCGGTGATCTCGGCGCGGACGGTGTCGTCGTCGCAGCGCCCGAGGCACGGGTGCCCCTGGGTGTGGTTGCCGATCGCGACGCCCCCGTCCCGCAGGGCGAGGAGGTCGGCGGGGGTGAGCTGTTCCTGGCCGGGCGGCCGGCGGTCGGCGCTGACCCGCAGCTCGTGCAGGCTGCGCCGGCGGTCCGGGTCGGGCATGGCCTTCAGTCGGCGGAGCAGCTGGGAGGGGTGGCCGCGGTCGAGGGACCGGGCGCGGCCGCCGTGTCGGGCGAGGAAGTCGGCCTCGTGCCACCAGAACGGCCGCTCGGTGCCGATGAGCTCCGAGATGACGAAGGCGGTGGCCGGGATGCCACGGGCGTCGAGGGCGGGCAGGGCGTGGGTGAGGACGCTCCGGTCGGCGTCGTCGAAGGTGACCAGGACGCTCCGGGGCGGCAGCGGCCGCCGCTCGGTCACGGCCTGGAGGACCGCGGCGAGCGAGACGGGCGTGGCGAGCCGTTGGAGCCGGTCGAGCTGGGCGCCGAACGACCGGTGGTCGGTGACCCCGTGGTACGCCAGCACGGCGAGGCGTTGGGCGGCCCGGGCCCGGAACAGCGGCTGGACGGGGGCGAACCGCAGCCATTCGCCCCGCGTGTCCTGCTGTTCCGCCTCGACGGTCGGACGGCTACGGCCCCCGCCGTGCCCTCCGGCCTCGTGCCGGTCCGCCGCGTACCCGACGGGCGGCGGAAGTGCGCGCACGCCAAGCGCGGGCCTGGCGCGGGCCATGGAGATCGATGTTGTGGACTGGGACTGCGGCACGGTTCCCCCTCGTTCGCCGAGCGGCGTGGCGGTACCGCCGGAGGACGGAGCCCGGCCTCCGACTCCAGGGGTCGGCGGCTCCGCCCCTGGATTTTCCTGTTCTCGGTGGGGGGTTCTCGCCCACCCCTCGAACGGCTCCTGGATCACTCAATGCCATTGAGACCGTTGCACCACGGGGATGGTTGTACCGGGGGGACGAGGATTTTTCGTGGACTGATTGTGGAGTAGGAATGCGCATCCGCGGTTCCCGGACATCTCCGACGGAAGCCTTCGGACGAGCCCCGGATCGCCCCCCGGGTCAACCCCCGGATCGGCTGCCGGATCGGCCCCCGCTGCGCCCCGCGACCACCCCCGTGACACCCCGAACCGGCTCGGGTGCCCCGGTTGCGCAGCGTGTCGGGCGCTGCACTCCCTGCGGGCTGCCTCCCGCGTCGGGCGGGGGTACCTTGGGCTCATGGCAGATGCGGACCGTGACCCCTTCCACTTGCACGGAGCCTCACGGATGGCCCGCGCGTGCAGTGGCGGAGCCCTGGTCACCCACCAGCTCCCGTTGGCCGTGGTGGGCCTGGCCTGCCTGGCAGCGGGCATCGTCGTCGCAGTGATCGTTCCGGACAGTGGCGGCCCGGCCTGGGCGATGGCGGTGGCCGGATGTCTGGCGGCCGGTGTTCTGCTGCTCGGCCGGATCGCCTTCGGCCGTCTCCGCGATCGGCGGCGCACAGCGGTCTAGCGGAGCCCGGTCCGAGCCGGGGGCCGGGACCGGACCGGACGAGACCGGGCCGGATCGGCCGCGGGTCACCGGGCCCGGCCGCACCACATCACCCTCACCCGCCCGCCGTGTGTCGACGGTGTTCGGAATTCAGAAACAGCAGATCGAGCGGAATTGGTCAGGCCGACCGGATACCGTCCGGCCGGACAGAATTCATCCCCCTTCTTTCACCATTCTCGGACGACGTCCTCATCGCGTCCTTACTGTGAATACTTTCTTCCGGCCGAAACGCCGTGGAGGGGAGCGATGAGCGGCCGACCGGATAACGTTGCGCCCGTCTCGTGAAACGCGGTGGCGATCTCGCCGTCGTCGCCCTGGCCGCGATCGCCTGACGCTGCCGCCGGCCCCGCCGGCCCCCGTCCTGCTGCGCCGCACCGGCCGTGGTCCGGTGCTCCGGCGGCCGACCCGGGCCGGGCAGCACGCCCGGGGCACGGCAGGCCACACCCAGGCACGGCAGGAGCCCATCGGGCCACGTCAGGCCGGTCGGCCGCCCCGCGCCGTCGGCGGACCACCCGACTAGGCTGCGGCCCATGGCCATTCCTCCCTTCCTCGCCGACCTCCGCGCCCTCGTGGGCAACCGCCCGCTCTGGCTGAGCGCCGTCGTCGCCGTCGTGCTGGACGACCGTGACCGGGTGCTGCTCGCCCGCCGCGCCGACGACGGCCGCTGGGCGCCGGTCGGCGGGATCCTCGACCCCGGTGAGCAGCCCGCCGACGGCGTGGTGCGCGAGTGCGAGGAGGAGACCGGTGTGGTGGCCGTGCCCGAGCTGCTCGCCTCGGTCACGGTCTCGCCGCAGGTGACGTACCCGAACGGCGACGTGACGCAGTACCTGGTGCTGACCTTCCGCTGCCGCGCGATCGGCGGCGAGGCGCGGGTGAACGACGACGAGTCGCTGGAGGTCGGCTGGTTCGCGCTGGACGAGCTGCCGCCGATGGTGGAGTCCGAGCACGAGCGGCTGCGCCACGCGCTGGAGTGCGAGGGCCCGGCCGTCTTCACCTGGGACGGCAAGGAGCGCCCCTGACCCGCACCGGCTCCGGCCGCGGTCAGCCCTTGTACTGCCGGTAGGCCTCCTCGGCCGCGTCCAGCACCGCCGCCAGGTCGCCGCCCGCCGTGGCGGTCGCTGCCGCGGCCACCGCGCCCTCGACGAACGGGGCGTTGGCGAACCGGACCGGGAACGGCAGGCCGTGCTCGTCGGCCTCGGAGAGCAGGGCGCGGACGGTGGTGACGGCGCCGCCCAGGTCGGCGAGCACCACCACGCCGTGGCCCTGGTCCACCCGGCGGGTCGCGGCAGCCACCAGGACGGCACTGATGCCGGGCCCGTCCGACGGGTCGCCGCCGGTCGCCGAGATCGGGGCGGGGGAGTCGGATCCGGTCAACGCGAGCGCGAGGTTGCGTACGGCGGTGGCCAGTTCCTGGCTGTGCGAGACCAGGGCGATCCCGACCCGCCCGTGTGCGGGGGGCCGGCCGGGGGTCGGCCGGGGCAAGGGCATGGGCGAGGGGGGCGTGCGGGGTGCCGGGGGGTGTGCCGAGGGTGCGTCGGAGATGGGGATGACGTCGGCGCGGGTGCCGTCCCGGCGGCTCATCGGCTGCTCCCTTGGGCGGGTCGTGGGGTTGGGGCGGGCCGGGACCGTCCGCAGGCGCGCTCCGGTCCCCGTGCGGGGCCCCGGAAGGTCCCGTACGGGCCACGGAGGTCCCCGTACGGCCCGGGGGTGCCCTCCCGCGCCCTTGCGGGCCCGGGCGGCGCCCTGGCAGCACTCTGGCAGCTGCCCGGCGCCCCCGCCGGTCGGGACACGCCTCGACCCCCCGCGGGGCGGCTCCACCGCCCCTCCGGCGGTGCCCGACCGGGGCCGGGGGAGTCCTCGTCAACCCGCTGACCGGGGCCGGGCGGTGTGGCTAGGCTGGCCCCGGAACGCCGTCGGGAGGAGATCGGTCAGTGGCAGTCAACAGCGGTACGGACACGGAGACCGTGGGCGCGCAGCCGGAGCTCGCGCCGAGCGGGAAGCCCAAGGTGGACTTCACCGGTGCGGAGTGGCTGTGCAGCAGCCAGGGGGTCGGAGACGTCCAGATCGCGTTCGTGGACGGGTACATCGGGATGCGAGACGGCCGCCAGGAGGACGGGCCGGTGCTGGTCTTCACGCCGGCGGAGTGGCGGGCCTTCGTGCTCGGCGCCCGGGACGGCGAGTTCGACCTCACCTGAGCCGCTCGTTCGAGCGCCTCGCCACTGCGGAGCGGGTCCCCGGATGACGACCGGGGACCCGCTCCGCAGGCGGTTTTCCGGTCGGAACATCACAACTGATGATCTATTGAGCGTGCCCCGTCAGAATTTCTGTTGACTGTTAGACAAACGCAGCTCAGAGTATGAGCACAGGCAGACGCCGTGCCCACCGCCCCCACGCGGCCAGACACGGCGCCTGCTGTGCGGCCCGGCAGCGCTGCCAGGCCATCCTCCCAGTCATCCCCTGCGCACCGGGGTGCGTCGGCCGGTCCCGGCCCACGAGGGGCCGGCAGTCGCCGGGAGGCTGGCGCCGAATCCGAGAGCGACTCGGAGGCCGGCACCGATGCTCGGGACCCGCACGCCCCCACGCGGCGGCGTCCCGAGCAGATCCACGGGAGCGACGGGCCGGGGCCCCGCGGATCTGGCTTGTGATGCATGGAACTGTTGGCTTGTGTGTTCGTGCTGTGTGCGATGACGAAGCTGGGTGCTCGGCAGTTCGGCACGACGAGTGCACAGTGAGGGATACGCGTGTAGGGCCGCGTTGCGACATGCCGTCCCCCCGGAGGGTGAAACCCAGAACGGCTGTCGTGCTGAACCGAACGTAGCCCGGACGGTTGCTCAGAGTCAACATTGGTCTCTGAGCGTCGATCTCCCGCTCGTCCCCCGTCGGTGTCCCACCCACCTCGCGAGCGCGGTGTGCCGGACACGTACGATGTTCCCATGTCTTTTCTCCGCCGTCGCTCCGGACAGCCCGCCGGCCCGGACTTCGACGTGCTCGCGATGGACCCGGGCGACTGGCCCGGCGACTTCGGTGCGGCCATGATGACCGGCCCGGACGGCTCCTGCCAGGGGATTTTCCTGCGCTACGACCTGTTCGGCGGCAGAGGCCCGGCGATGTTCATCGGCAACCTCCCCGAGGGCTCGCCCGCCCGGGAGACCGGCGACAACGTGCCCTTCGAGGTGCGGCAGCTGCTCGCGGCGCTGGAGAACGACGAGCCGGTCGACTTCGTCTCGGCCGAGGACTTCCCGGTCATGCTCGGCGACGACCTGCTGATCGTGAAGAAGGTCAAGGTCAGCGAGGAGCGCGTGTTCTGCGCCCAGTTCGGCCGCAGCGACGGCGTCCTGGTCACCATCGCGTCCTGGGACCGACCGATTTCGGACGACCTGTATCAGCTGCTGAAGCCGCTCCCGGCGGACATGTTCCAGCAGGGCTGATTCCCGGGGGCCCCGCCGAGGGGCCCGGGCACCGATTTCCGGCCGGTCGGCCGACGCCCGCCCGGTGCCGGTTCGCCGCTTGACGGTATCGATCAACGGTTCGTACAGTCGCGAACATGCCGTGCCGTCTCCCGCTGCTGACCCGTCGCAGGCATCTGGACCTGCGGCGCACCGCCAGCGCGGCGTGTCCGGGTCGCTGAGGGGGATCCGTCCCCCGGCGGCGGGTGTCGGCCGGGTCCGGTCGGCGCCGGAACCCGGGGGCGGGCCGTGAACCGACCTCCGGGGCCGCCAGTCGGTACCGCGCGCCCGTACGGGCGTGCCGCCCGCCCGTCGAGCCCACGCTGCCGCCCGGAGGCACCGCATCATGACGACCCGCGCCGCCGACCGTCCGCCCGTCGACCGTGCGCCAGAGGGGCAGCCCCCCGGTGACGGCCCCCTCGACGGGGGTTGCCCTGCCGACGGTTCCCCCGCCGACCGTCCGGAGGCACCCCGTCCGTCGGCCGCCCGTTCCCGGGCCGCCTTGCCGTCGTCGACTTCAGGACAGGCCGAATCCGGCCAACCGGCCTCCCCGCCGGCCTCCCGACCGGCCGGCCGTTCCCGCTCGGGCGGCCGCCCGGGTTCCCGATCGGCCTCCGGGCCGGCCTCCCCGTCGACCGAGCCGTCGACCGAGCCGTCGACCGAGCCGTCGCCGTCCGACCGCGCGGCGGTCGAGGACGCCCTGGCCGGGCTGCCCCGGGTGGTCGACCTGCTCGCCGCCCGCGCGGAGGAGCACGACCGCGACGCGACCTTCCCCTACCAGGGCATCGAGGCGGTCCACGAGGCCGGACTGCTCACCCTCACGGTCTCCCGCGCGTACGGCGGACCGGGCGGCACGCTCGCCGACACCGTCCGGGTGCTCTCCCAACTCGGCCGCGGGGACGCCTCGGTGGCCGTGGTCACCGCCTTCACCCTGCTCCGGCACGCCGAGCAGGCCCGCCGCGCCGACTGGCCGACGGCCGGCTACCGGCGGCTGCTCACGGAGTCCCGACGCGGCCCCGCGCTGGTCAACACGCTGCGGGCGGAGCCCGGCGCCGGACCGGGCGGACTGCCGGAGACGGTCGCCCGGCGGGACGGCGACGGCTGGCTGCTGACCGGTCGGAAGACCTACTGCACCGGCGCCGAGGCACTGGCCTGGATGGCGGTGACCGCGCGGACGGACGAGGAGGAGCCGAGGACCGGCACCTTCCTGGTGCGCGGGGAGAGCGAGGGCCTGGAGATCGACCCCACCTGGGACCAGCTCGGTCTGCGCGCCAGCGCCAGCCACGACGTCGTGCTGGACCGGGTCCGGGTGCCGGCCGACCTCGCGCTCGGCCTCGGCACGCGCGAGCCGCGGAAGGGCGCCGGGAGGAGCGGCGGCGAGCACGCCGCCGGTGCCGGTGCCGGGAGCCGTGCCGAGCACGGCGCCGGGAGCGTCGCCGAGGCCGAACTGTCGCGCGCCTGGCACGATCTGGCCCTCTCCGCCGTGGCGATCGGCGTGGCCCGGGCCGCCGAGTCCTGGCTGGTCCGCTTCCTCGGCCGGCGCACCCCGGCCGATCCGACCGGGCCGTTCGGCACCCCGTCCCGCCACCGCTGTGCGCTCGGCGAGATCGAGGCGCAGCTGATCGGCGCCGAGGAGCTGGTCGAGGGCCTGGCCCCCCGGGTGGACCGGGGCGAGCCGGACGCCGTCGCCAGGACCGGTCCGGCCCACCTGCTGGCCACCCGGGCCGCGACGGCGGCGGTCCAGCAGGCCGTCGCCCTGGCCGGCAACCCCGGCCTGAGCCGGCGCCACCCGCTGGAGCGCTACCTGCGGGACGTGCTCAGCAGCCGGGTGCACCTGGCTGCCGAGGAGGTCGTCCTGGACGCCGCCGGCCGGGCCGCCCTGGAGCGTGGTGCCCGGCCGTGACGGGCCCGTTCGTCGGTGGCGGCCCGGTCCGTGGCGTCCCGGCCGGCGGCGCTGGGGCCGCCGTGCGCGGACGCCGGTTCAGCGCGTCCCGACCGCCGCCCGGACGGCCCGGCGGGCGAGCGCAGCGTCGTCGTAGAGGCGGCGGATCATGATCCGCTGCTCCTCGCCGGCGCCCGGCACGTCGTACAGCCGGATCTCCCGCATCAGCACCAGCACCAGGTTCACCAGGAACGCGTCCCGGGCCATGGTGCCGCCGCTCTGGGCGAGTTGGCTGATCTGACGGCGTGCCGCGGTGTCCCCGGAGAGCACGCTCCACAGCACCGCCAGGTCGTAGCCGGGCAGGTACCAGCCGGCCTGTTCCCAGTCGACCAGCACCGGGCCGGACGGCGCCAGCAGCATGTTGCTGAGCAGGGCGTCGCCGTGGCACAGCTGCATCGGGGTGTGGCCGAGGCCGTGCAGCAGGCCGCGCAGGTCGCCGGCGTCCCGGTCGGTGAGCTGGCCCACCGAGTGGTAGCGGGCGATCTCCAACTGGTAGTCCAGGCGCGGCTGGAACACATCCGTCGGCGGCCGCCACAGGTTCAGCGTCCGGACGGTGTTGAGCAGCGCCCGTACCTCGCCCGGGGTGGGCGCGTTGACCGGGTGGCGCTCCCGGGCGGCCGGGCGGCCGGGGACGCGCTCCATGACCAGCACGCAGCGGTCGTGGTCGGCCGCGACCAGCCGGGGCAGCCGCACCGGCGGGCGGTGCCGGACGAACGCCCGGTAGACCGCGACCTCGTGGTGGAAGTCGGCCACCAGCTGCTCGAAGTACTCACTCCGCACCGCCTGCGGCGCCAGGCACTTGGCGACCACCGGAGCCCGCCCGATGGTGCCCGCCACCAGGATGTGGCGGCTGCCCTCGCGCAGGACCTGGCGCGGGGTGAACGCGGGACATATCCGCGCGACGCCGGCCAGCGCGGCCCGGACCGACGGGGTCTGCAGTGCCGACGGGTCGATCCGCTCCGGCCCGCCGGGCTGGCCGGGCCGCCGGGCGCGCAGCACCTGGCCGTCGGCCTGGCGGGCGAGCGGGATCCGGCCGCCGACCGGCGGAGCGGTCTCGGGTGCGCGCAGCCCCAGCGCGGTACGGCTGGTGGGGCCCAGTGCCGTGCGGCCGGTCGGGACGACCCGGGTGTCCGTGGCCCGGCCCTCGACGCCCCGCGGAGCCACCGGGCGGCTGGCCGGGGGCACCTGCTTGGGGCCGGGTCGGCCGGTGGCTGCGGTGGGGGGGCGCAGCGCGGGGCGGGTCGCGGTCGGCGTGGGGGTCGTCGCTGAGGAGTACATGGGCTGAGGGAGGTCCCTTCCGGTCCGTCGGCGGGGTGCGGCCCCGCGGGGGCGGGGTAGGGCCGGTGCCGTGTGCTTCCTGGCGTGACGGCGGCCCTGCGGGTGGTGCGGTGCGGCGGGTGGTGCGCGGGCGCCGGGCACGGACGCGGGGTCAGGAACCCCTGTTCGGCGTGTGCTCCGGCCGTCCGCACCCTGGGGAATGCGGTCGGCCGGACTGCCGTGGCCGTGCCCGGCGCTCCCGCGCCACCCGGCCGCGCCACCCCCTCGGGTGAGTGCCGGGAGCGTCCCGTGACACCGTCGGGGGACTGCTCCGACGCCGGTGGGACGCCGTCCGACCCGGGGGGCGAGGTGGCGCACCCCTACAACACACCCGTCGGGCACTGGCTTAGTAGTCTGGCGGGCCCTGGCGAACGGTGGCGAATGCTCGCCTGGCACTTGCCGGAGCCTCTAGCCTCGAAGGAGCCGAGGAACCTGGGGGCTTCATTGAGCAGGGGACCCAACACCCGACTCGCCGATCTGTTCGTCCTGACCGGATGGTCCAAGGGCGAACTCGCGCGGCTGGTCAACCGCCGTGGTGCCGCGATGGGGCAGATGCAACTGTCCACCGACACTTCGAGGGTACGGCGTTGGATCGAGCAGGGGGAGATCCCGCGCGATCCGGTGCCGAGGGTGCTGGCAGCCGTGTTCACGGAGCGGCTCGGCCGTGTCGTCACCACTGAGGACCTCGGTCTGGAACGACACCGGCCCACCAGGTCCGGAGCGGAGCCGTCCGCAGCAGTGCCATGGTCGCCGGATCGAACAGCCGCGGTCCTCACCGAGTTCACGGGAATGGACCTCATGCTGAACCGACGTGGATTGGTGGGCGCCGGAGCCGCGCTCACGGCCGGGGCGGTCATCGCCGACTCGCTGAAGGGCTGGCTGGGCGGGGACGCCGTCGCGTACGCGGCCTCCGTGCCCGGGCCGCGACAGGTGGTCACCGGGAGCGGGGCGCGCCCGGTGGTGGACGTGTACGACGCGGGCCCGGTCGGGCTCGACGAGGTGGAGTCGCTGGAGCGCTCGGTGCAGGTGTTCCGGGCCTGGGACGCGGCCCGCGGGGGCGGGTTGCAGCGCAAGGCGGTGGTCGGGCAACTCAACGAGGTCGGCGGCCTGTTGACGCACCGGCACCCGCCCGGCGTGGAGCAGCGGCTGTGGGCGGTCGCGGCCAACCTCGCGGTGCTGGCGGGCTGGATGTCGCACGACGTGGGCCTGGAGCCCACCGCCCAGCGGTACTTCATGATCGCGGCCGAGGCGGCCAAGGAGTCCGGCGACCGGCCGCGGGCCGGCGAGGCGATCTCCCGGGCCGCGCGGCAGATGGTCCACCTGGGCCGGGCCGACGACGCGATCGACCTCATGGCGGCGGCCAAGGCGGCCGGCGGGAAGCCGGCGCCCAGAACGCGCGCCATGCTGAACACCGTCGAGGCCTGGGCGCACGCCTCGATCGGGCACTCCCAGGACACCTACCGGCTGCTCGGCGAGGCCGAGGACCTCTTCGCCGAGGAGTCGCCGGAGCCGCCTCCGTGCTGGATGCAGGTGTTCGACGAAGCCGAACTGCGCGGCATGCAGGCCCTGGTGCTGCGCACGCTGGCCGAGCACGACCGGGCGGCGGCGCCCACGGCGCGCAGGCGCGCGGAGCAGGTGATCGCCCTTCGGGAGGGCACCGGGCAGCTGCGCTCGGCGCTGTTCGACCGGATCACGCTGGCCTCGGTGCACCTGATCACGGGTGAGCCGGACGCAGCGGAGCTGCAGGCCAAGATGGTGATGAACCTGATCGGCCAGAACTCCTCGCACCGGACGTGGGACCGGCTGCGGGAGATGTACCGGCTGACCGCGGAGTACCGGGGGCTGCCGGTGGTGGACGAGCTGCGGGCCGAGCTGGGACTGCAGTTGCGGGCGGCGGACGCCAAGAACCGGCCGCGGCTGACCTGAGGGGCCGGGCCGACGCGCGGGGCCCCGGGGAGACCGGGGTGCCGTGGTTCGCTTCGGCTTCGGTTCGCTTCGGCTCGGCTCGGTTCGGCGCGGCTCGGTGGCCCGGCAGTGTCGCGGCCCGGGTCTGCCCGGCCGTGCCGTGGCTCAGTCCGGCGGTGCCGGGCGGAGCAGCATGCGCAGCGCGGTGACGGTGCCGTCGGAGCCGAGGACGGGTTCGCCCGAGCACTCGACGCTGTCGTGCCGTCCGCCGGGTCGGCGGATCCGCAGGGTGCCGGCGGCGATGCGGCCGTGCACCAGGGCGTCGGTCATCATCCGGCGCAGCAGCGGCCGGTCCGCCTCGGGGAGGCGGTCGGGCAGCCGGTCGAGGCTGAGCGGGCCGTGGTCCGGGTCGCACCCGAGGAGGAGGAAGGTCTCCGCGTTCCAGTGGACGCCGTCGGTCAGCAGGTCCCACTCGGCGGAGCCGAGGACGCCGTCCTCGCCGTCGCCGCCGAGGTAGGGGCCGGACGGCTCCTGCGCCGTGCCGTCCACTCTGCCGTCCGTTCCGCTGTCGGCGTCGCCGCCGCTGCCGTCGTCGCCCGTCCCGTCAGCGGCGCGCTCCGCTCGGTCCGTACCCGGGCCGGCTGCGCAGGAGACGTTCGCGCCGGAGCCGTTCGCGCCGGAGCCGTTCGCGCCCGCCGGGGCGCCGTCCACCGTGGCGGTGCCCGGCGGGCGGGCGGCGCCTAAAGGCATGTTCATGACGGGTCCATCGCTCGGTTCGGCCCGCTTTGTGCGGGTCCCTCGGGTAGTGAGAAGACTGTCGCACAACGTCCTCACCCTCGTGGGCGATTTGGACAGATCGCAGGCAAAATTCCCCTGGCATATGCCACTGTGGCAGCGGGCTCCGTCGCCCTGTGTGCGGAAGCGGGCGCGAGGCGGTAACCTTCGGTGATTCCGGCGCCCGGGCGCCCACCGCAGTACCGACCAGAGACCCCGGCGACGGAAATCCCGTTGCCACTACGACCGCCGCAACGGATGCTGACCTCATGTTCGAGCCAGTGATAGCACCCAGTGCCAGCCTCCTAGGCCTCCTGCAGCGAGGCCGTGGTGACGGGCAGCTCCATGCGCTGGCCGCCGACCGTGCCGAGGCCATCGCCGCGCTGGAGGAGTGTGTCACCAGGGATCCGCGAGCCGACTGGCAGGTCGAGAGCCGCTCCCTCTACTACGCCCGCCTCTACATGGAGCTGGAAGCCCCCCTCGACGGCATCGAGGACCACCTCCACTCCGCCGAGGACCTCGTCACCGATGACGAGGGCCGCACGGGCCTCGCCCTCTCCGTCCTGGGCCACCTCGCCGCGTACGGCCGGCGCGACGCGCTGCTGATGCTGCGCGAGTACGCCGCCACGGGCGCCAACTGGGCCTGGGCCCTCGACGAGCTCGCCCTGCGCGACGACGACCGCGGCCTGCTGCTGCTCGGCACCGCCGTGCTGGACCACTTCCCGCCGGGCCCCGAGGGCGACGCCGAGCTGCGCGAGTTCATCCGCAACGCGTACGAGCCCCGGCCGTGGCGGCTGTGGGCGGCCTACCACCCGAGAGTGGCGGTCGCCGCCGAGCAGTCCCCCTTCGACCTCTGGCAGCGCCAGGTCAACCGCAGCGGGGTCACCCCCGGCTGGTCCACCGCCGACGTGCTGGCCTGGGCCGACCAGGGCGACCTGGGCGGCCTCGGCGCCGGCGCCTTCCTCGGCCGGCCCGACGCCCGGCCGGAGCCCGCGCGCGACACCGACTCCCCGAGCGGCCCCGACGCAGTGGACCGCCGCGCCGCCGCGGCCGCCCGCTGCCTGACCGCCGTCGTGCGGCCCGAGGACCGTCCGCTGCTGCTGGAGGCCGCCCGCAGCGGCCTGCCCGGCGCCCGCCGCGCGGCCCTGCGTCACCTCGTCGAGCAACGCGACCCGGCCGCCGTCGAGCTGATCGAGGCGGCCGCCGCCGACGTGGACGACCGGATCGTCCGGGCCGCCCTGGAGCTGCTCGGCCGGATGCGCGGTCCCGAGGTGCTGGCGCAGGCCCGCCGCTGGGCCGACCCGGCCACCGGGGGCGCGGACAGCGCGCTCGGCGAGGCCGCCGCCCAGCTGCTGGCCGACGCCGGGGAGCCGCAGGACGCGCCGCTGGTGGTCGCCGGGCTGCGCCGCTGGGTCTCCGTGCGGGGGGTCTCCGGTACCGGGCTCGGATCGTTGGTGGACGGTGCGGGGCGGCTGGCCGCCGCCGACGCCGTACCGGTCCTGCGCCACATCTACGGGGAGGCGGCCTCCTCCGAGCTGCGCGGACGTGCCGCCCGGGCGCTCGCCACCACCGACGTGCACTTCCCCGAGGGGCCCGCCGTCGAGTGCCTCTGGGACTGCGAGGAGTCCACGCGTGAGCTCGCCGCGCGCCATGTCGCCACCACGGGCGACGCGCGTGTGCTGGAGCGGTTGCGCAGGCTCGCCGCCGACCCGGCCGAGGAGGCCGAGGTCCACGCCGCCGTGCGCGGCCGATTGACCGCAGCCCGGGAGTTCGGGCGTTAGGTCCTCGACGTTTCAGTGGGCCGGGACACCGTCGGGTGTCCCGGCCCACTGCTTTCTCCGGAGCCGTCCGGCCGGATCCGCGCCGCTCCTCGGAGGTGGCGGTTCCGAGCCGCGGTGATCCTGCGGCGCGCTGGTTCTGAAACGCGGTTCTACTTCACCGAGCCCGCGTCCGGGGTCAGGACGCCGCCGGCCACCAGTCCGACGATCAGGACGCCGAGCAGCACCCGGTACACCACGAACGGCATGAAGCTGTGCGTCGAGATGTACTTGAGGAACCAGGCGATCGCCGCGTAGCCGACCGCGAAGGCGATCAGGGTGGCAAGCACGGTCGGACCCCAGGCGGGTGCCGGGCCCTCGCCGATCTTGAACAGTTCCAGCGTCCCCGAGGCGAGCACCGCCGGGATGGCCAGCAGGAACGAGTAGCGGGCCGCCGCCTCCCGGCTGTAGCCGAGCAGCAGGCCCGCGCTGATCGTGCCGCCGGAGCGGGAGACGCCCGGGATCAGCGCCAGCGCCTGGGCGAAGCCGTAGATGCCCGCGTGCGGCAGCGTGAGGTCACTGATCGGACGGGCGTGGCGGACCGCGCGGGTGCGGTCGGCGAAGGCCAGGATCAGGCCGAAGACGATCAGCGTGGTGCCGATGATCCGCAGGTCGCGCAGGTGGGTCTCGATGGTGTCCTGGAACAGCTTGCCGAGGATGCCGATCGGCAGGGTGCCGATGATCACGAACCAGCCCATCCGGGCGTCCGGGTCCGAGCGCAGTGCCGGGCGGACCAGCGACCGCGCCCAGGTCTTCACGATCGCGGCGATGTCCTTGCGAAAGTAGATCAGCACCGCCGTCTCGGTGCCGAGCTGGGTCACGGCCGTGAAGGCCGCGCCCGGGTCGTCCCAGCCCAGCAGCGCGGAGAAGACCCGCAGATGGGCGCTGGAGGAGATCGGCAGGAACTCGGTGAGCCCCTGGATCAGGCCGAGGACGGCCCCGTGGAACCAGTCGATCACCGGGCACCCGCCGGGGGTATCCGTCGGGTAGTGGGCAGGGGCGGCATGGGCGGGTCCTTGCGGGTCGGAAGGGGCGTGCGGACGACCGCGACCCGCCCGGCCCGCAGGCCGCGCGCGCCCGGCGCGCGGCTGATGGTACGGGGTGAAAGTGACAGTTCTTTGTTCACCCTTTGTTCGGCCTTTGCGTGCAGGGCCCTTTCCGGCCGCGCAGCGGGGGCGCCCCGGTCCGCGGCTCCGTCCGGGGCCTGCATCCGGGGCTACGTCCGGGGCTACATTCGGGCCGCTCCTACTCCGACGCCCGCTCCCCGGCCTGCTCGGAAGCCTGCGCCGGGACCCGCTCCGAGGGGCGCGCCCGGACCCAGGTGCGGTCCTCCGTCAGGTAGTGCTCGACCGTCAGGCCGGCCTCGGCCAGGGCCTGCTCGAACACCTCGGTGCTGAGCGGGCGGGACAGGAAGGTCTGCGTCCAGACGCCGTCCGGGAACTCGTACTCGCAGCGGACGGAGTTCACGCCGTCGCCGACCGGAGTGGCGGAGACGAGCCGGGACCACGCGCCGGGGCCGATCGCGGTCTCGCGCGGCACGTTCAGGTGCCAGTCCTCGCCCTCGCGTTGCACCAGCACACAGCCGTCCTCGGCGACGTGGCGGCGGCACGTCTCCAGCAATCTCTGACGGACCGTCACATCACCGGCGTGCACCAGGAAGGAGGCGAGCATGACGACGTCGAAGCGTTCGCCGAGGTCCAGTTGCTCGATCGGGCTGCGCACCGTGCGGACGTCCCCGCGGACCCGGGCCAGCATCTCGGCGGACTCGTCCACGGCCGTCACGGTGAAGCCGCGGTCGGTCAGCGGGTGCGTCATCCGGCCCACGCCGCAGCCCAGTTCGAGGATGTGTGCGCCGGGCGGCACCGCCGCCTCGATGACGTCCGGGGCGTTGCCCGCGGGGAGTCGGCTCCACACTTCGACGGCGCAGCCGTCCGGCGTGATCGCGCCCTCGCCCGTTCCGTCGTAGCCCGTGCGGCGGTCGTCAGTCATGCCCCTCATCCGAACACGGATGGGCGGGCGGGGGAAGGGGGCGTCTCCGGGGCTTGCGAGATACCCCTAGGGGGTATAACTTCGATCACCGACGGAGCGAGGGAAGCGGCGCCGGACGGGCGTCAGGGCAAGCGGAGGACGACATGGCACACCCCGCACAGCACGAGCACCACGGTCACCATGAGCAGCACGAGCAGCACGGCCACCATGGACAGGACGGCCGGCCCGGGCAGGACCATCGCGGGCACGGTCACCAGGGGCAGGGCGGGCACGACCACCACGCCGCCGCCGGGGGCGGAACGAGCTGGCGGACGGCCGCGCAGGCGACCCTGCACTGCCTCACCGGGTGCGCCATCGGCGAGATCCTCGGCATGGTCCTCGGCACCGCCTTCGGCCTGCACAACGGCGCGACCGTGGTGGTCTCGATCCTGCTGGCCTTCGTCTTCGGCTACGCGCTGACCATGCGCGGCGTGCTGAAGGCCGGTCTGGACGTCGGGGCCGCGGTGAAGGTCGCGCTGGCCGCCGACACGGTGTCGATCCTGGTGATGGAGCTCATCGACAACACCGTGATGGTCACCGTCCCCGGGGCGATGGACGCGGGCCTCGGCGACCTGTTGTTCTGGGTGTCACTGGCGGGTTCGCTCGTCCTGGCCTTCGGGCTGACCGTGCCGGTCAACAGGTGGATGATCGGCCGGGGGCGCGGGCACGCCGTGGTCCACGCCTACCACCAGCACTGATCGGCCACCCGCCGGTGCCGATCGCGCACCCGTCGGCCATCCACCGGCACCGATTGCGCACCAGCCGGTGCCGATCGCACTCCGGAATACGTGCCGGAGATCTCCGCCCGCTGCCCGTACCGACCGCTCGCCGGCCGGTGCGGGCAGCGGCGCCTTCCGGTGCGCCCAGTTATCCCTCGCGGCCCTCAAGCTCCGCCAATGTCGCGTGCAGCCAGCCGAGTTCGGCCTCGGTGGTGGCGCGGGCGATCAGCAGCTGGCCGCGCCGGAACGGGTCGGGGAACTCCTCGGCGCCCATCGGGCGGTCGCCGTCGTAGAAGAAGCTCGCCGGCTCGGACAGGAACGCCAGCCGGCGGCGGAGCACGGCCGCCTGGGCGGTGGGGTCGTCGAGGTGGCGCAGGAAGGCGAGCAGGGTGAACCAGCGGTTCTCGTCGCTGATGTCCAACTGCTCGGGCTCGCGCAACTGGTCGAGCAGTGCGGCTCGGCCGGCCTCGGTGAGGTGCAGGGTGTGCCGGGGTGCGGCGGCGCTGCCGGGCTCGGTCCGGCGGGTCAGGAGTCCGGCGGTCTCCAGGCGCTTGATCGCGGGGTAGAGCGTTCCGTCGCTGATCGGCTGGACGTGCCCGGAGAGCGCGGAGAGGTGGCGGCGCAGCTCGTAGCCGTGCAAGGGCCGGTCGTACAGGAACCCGAGGATCGCGAGCTTGAACATGGGGCCACCCTCTCACGGCCATTCCTCGATCCGCGGGTATATCGAATGCGGGGTACCTCGATGGCGAGGTATGGTCTCGACGTTCCCGGGAGCCCCCGGTGTTCCCCTTCCGGAAGAGGAGTCCGTGCGATGCGCCATGCCCCCGTCACCCCCGGCGGCGACCTGATCCGCTGGGTCGAACTGCCCGGCGCCGAGCCGGCCCGGCTCTACCTGCACGGTCTGGGCGCCACATCGCCCGTCTACTTCGCCGCGGCCGCCGCCCACCCGCTGCTGGCCGGGCGCCGCTCGCTGCTGATGGACCTGCTCGGCTTCGGCATCAGCGACCGCCCGACGGACTTCGGGTACACGCTGGAGGAGCACGCCGACGCGGTCGCGGCGGCGGTGCGGGCGGCCGGGCCGAGTCGGGTCGAGGTGGTCGGCCACAGCATGGGCGGCGCCGTCGCGATCGTCCTCGCGCACCGGCACCCCGGTCTGGTCTCGCGGCTCGTCCTGGTGGACGCCAACCTGGACCCGATCGCGCCCGACCGGCAGCGGCTCGGCAGCAGCGGCATCGCGGGCTACACCGAGGAGGAGTTCCTGGCCGGCGGCCGGGCCGAGGTCGCCGAGCGGGTCGGCCGGTTCTGGTGGTCCACGATGCGGCTGGCCGGCCCGGAAGCGCTCTACCGCAGCGCCCGCTACGTCGCCCGCGCGACGGTCCCGACCATGCGCGAGCTGCTGCTCGGCCTCGACCTCCCGCGCACCTTCCTCCACCCGGCGGCGGACGGCGAGCCGGCGGGTGCGGACGGGCTCCGCGCGGCGGGCGTACGGGTGGTCGCCGTCCCGGACTGCGGGCACAACATCATGCTCGACAACCCGGACGGCTTCGCCGCCGCCGCGGCGGAGGGGCTCGGGGCCTGACCCTGGTCGGCCGGGGGCGATGGACGCCGCCCCGGCCGCCCCGTGCCGACCACGCCGCCTCGGCCGGGCCGTTCTAGGCTGACCGGACCGTCCCGTGAGACCGCCCGAGAGGAGACCGTCCGATGACCGTCGAGGTCCCGCCCGCCCTGGCCGCGTCCCTGACGGAGTTCCTCGGTGCGACGGGCCGCGCCTGGGCGCTCCGACTGCCCGCCCTGGCCCGCGAGTTGCTCGACCGGTGGGAGTTGCGCCCGGACGGGCCGGCCTCGCACGGCGTCGTCGGTCTGGTGCTGCCCGTACGGTGCGCCGACGGGAGGCGTGCCGTGCTCAAGCTCCAGCCCGTGGACGAGGAGACGGCCGGCGAACCGCTCGCCCTCCGGGCCTGGGGCGGGCGCGGCGCCGTGCGACTGCTGGACCACGAACCCGACTCGGGCTCCATGCTGTTGGAGCGCCTGGACCCGACGCGCTCGCTCCTCGCGCTGCCCGACGATCTCGCGGCCGTGCGCGTGATCGCCGATCTGCTCAGCGAATTGACGAAACGTCAAGCGCCCCCGGAACTGAGGACGTTGACCGACCTGGCGGCTCGGTTGTCGGACCGTGCCGCGGCGGCCGTCGCCGCCCTCGACCACCCGGAGGAGCGCCGCCTGCTCGCCGACTGCGTGGCCGCCCTCCGCGAGGTGCGCGCCGAACCCGGCGACCGGCTGCTCCACTGGGACCTCCACTACGGCAACGTCCTCGCCCCGCTCCCGGGCAGCGGCCGCGCCCCCTGGCTGGCCATCGACCCCAAGCCGCTCGCCGGGCACCCCGGCTTCGAGCTGCTTCCGGCGCTGCGCAACCGCTGGGACGACGCGGTGGCCACCGGAGACCTCGCAGGGGCGCTGCGGCGGCGCTTCGACCTCCTGACGGAGGCGCTGGAGCTGGACCGCGAGGTCGCGGAGGCCTGGACGCTCGCTCGGGTGCTGCAGAACGCGGCCTGGGCGGCCGAGGAGGGTGAGACCGCGCTGGATCCGGCCCAACGGGCCATCGCCGAGGTGCTGTTGGGACGCTGAGCCGCACCGGACCGCACCGAGGCGTGCCGTCGACGCGCCCGCGGCGGCACGAACCGCACCGAGGAGCGCCGTCAGCGCTCCCGCAGCGGCACGAACCGCACCGGCGTCCCCGGCCGGGCCTGCGCGGCGGCCGCGAGGTCGGCGGCCGGGACGACACCGATCACCGGATAGCCCCCGGTGGTCGGGTGATCGGCCAGGAAGACCACCGGCTGCCCGTCCGGCGGGATCTGCACCGCGCCCGACACCATGCCCTCGCTGGGCAGTTCACCGTCCCGGGCCCGGGCGACCGCCGGGCCCTCGGTGCGCAGCCCGACCCGGTTGCTCGTCGAGGAGACCCGGTACCCGTCGCGGCCCAGCCTGGCCACCGCCTCCGCCGTGAACCAGTCCGCGCGCGGCCCGAGCCGCAGCCGCAGCACCAGTTCGGCCGGGGGAGCGGGCAGCGGCACCAGTTCGGCCCGGGCCCGGTACGGTGGCGCGGCGCCGACCGGCAACCGGTCCGCGGCGGCCAGCGGGGCAGGCCCGAGGCCGGAGAGCAGGTCCGCCGAGCGGCTGCCGAGCACCGGGGGGACGGCGATCCCGCCGGCCACCGCCAGGTAGCCGCGCACCCCGTCCGTCGCCGGTCCCACCTCGACCACGGCGCCGTCCGGCACCACGACCGGCGCGCCCCACGCCGCCGGTCGCCCGTCCACCCGGACGGGCGCGGGTGCGCCGGTGACCGCGACGACCACCGTCCCGACGGCCCGCAGTGCGACCCCGCCGAGGGTGGTCTCCAGCCCGGCGGCCCCGGGCTCGTTGCCGACCAGCCGGTTCGCCGCCCGCAGGGCCGGCTCGTCCAGCGCTCCGGCCCTGGGCACGCCGAGGTGGGCGACCCCGCGCCGCCCGAGGTCCTGAACCGTGGTCAGCGGTCCGGGCCGCACCACCACGAGTTCGCTCATCGCCGTCTCCTCCCGTCGGCCGCCGGAGCTCCGAACGGCCCTTCGCCCATCCTCCCGGCCGTCGGTCCGATGCGGTGCCGCGTCAGCGGGCCGAGCCGGCGCCGCCCGCCCGGCCCGCTCATCGGCCCGGCCCGCTCACCCGCGCTGCGCCGTGAAGCGGACCCGGACGCCCGGCGCCAGCAGGGCCGGAGGGTCCCGGTCGGTGTCCCAGAGCGGGAGCGCGGTGCGGCCGACGAGCTGCCAGCCGCCGGGGGAGGGGTGCGGGTAGACCCCGGTGTACGGGCCGGCCAGGGCGACCGAGCCGGTCGGCACGGAGCTGCGCGGAGTGGCCCGGCGCGGGACCTCGTACCGGCCGGGCAGCCCGGTGAGGTAGCCGAAGCCGGGGGCGAAGCCGCAGAAGGCGACCACGTACTCGGGCTCGGTGTGGATCCGGACGGCCGCCTCCTCGGAGACCCCCCACAGTGCGGCGACCTCGGCCAGGTCGGCGCCGTCGTACACGGTCGGGACCTCCAGCGCCGGCCCGCGCTCCGCCCCGGCCGCCGCGGCCGCCGTCGGACGGGCGGTGCGCAGCAGCCGTGCCACGGCGTCGACGTCCGCGACGCCGTCCAGCAGTACCGTGCGGGCGGCCGGCACCAGCTCCTCGACCGCGCCGAGCGCGCCCGCCTCCCGCTGCTCGCGCAGCCAGCCGTACAGGGACGTGACCTCGGCCGTGCCGGGCAGCTCGATCAGCAGTGCCCGCTCGCCGACCCGCCGTACCGGCCCGAGCGGCTGCCCCGATCCACCCGGCCGCGCAGCGTCAGGCCGTGGTTCGGCGCTGCTGCCGCCGCTGTCGCTGTCGCTGTCGCCGCTGTCGCCGGGGCCGGCGTCGCCGTCGGCCGTCACGTGAACGCCTCCACCCGGACCCCGGCCGAGGCCAGGGCGCCGCGCACCCGCCAGGCGAGCTGGGCGGCGCCGGGGGTGTCGCCGTGGACGCAGAGCGACCGGGCCTCGACCGTGATCCGGTCGCCGCCGACGGCCTCCACCGCGCCGTCCCGGGCGATGTCGACCGCGCGGGTGATCACCGACTCGGGGTCGTGCACCACCGCGCCGGGTTCGCGGCGCGGGACGAGGGTGCCGGTGCGGGTGTAGGCCCGGTCGGCGAAGGCCTCGGCGACCACGGGCAGTCCGACGCCCTCGGCGACCTGGAGCAGCCGGGAGCCGGGCAGTCCGAGGACGGGCAGCGGACCGTCGCAGACCGCGCCGGCCCGCAGCACGCCGGCCACCACGGCCTCGGCCTGGTCCGAGTCGGCGACCACCCGGTTGTAGAGGGCGCCGTGCGGCTTGACGTAGGAGACCTTCGAGCCGGCGGCGCGGGCGAAGACCTGGAGGGCACCGATCTGGTACGCGATCTCGTCGGCGAGTTCCTCCGGGGGGACGTCCATCGCGCGGCGGCCGAAGCCGGCGAGGTCGCGGTAGGAGACCTGGGCGCCGATCCGGACGCCGCGCTCGGCGGCCAGTGCGCAGACCCGGCGCATCGTCGAGGGGTCTCCGGCGTGGAAGCCGCAGGCGACGTTGGCGCTGGTCACCACCGACAGCAGGGCCTCGTCGTCGGTCAGCGTCCAGCGTCCGAACCCCTCGCCGAGGTCCGCATTGAGATCGATCACCGCATCGGCCACGCCCGTCCGCCTCCCAGCAGCTGTTGAGCCAGATGGTAGGGCCTGCGGGTGAAGGCCGTTGTCCGTGACCCGGGCCCCACCGGGCCCTCGGCGTGCGACCGGGCCCGCACGCCCCGGGGCGGCGCCACACGGGGCCTGCGGGCCGGGTCGGCTCAGCGCGCGGGCGCCGGTTCCTCGAAGGAACGTTCCAGCGGACGCAGGGCGCGCAGCACGAGCAGCAGCGGGATGACGCCGAAGACTCCGAACGACATGTCGATGAATCTCCACACCAGCGGGATGCCCCGCAGCGGCCCGCAGATCAGGGCCAGTGGGATGACGGCTCCGCAGGCCAGTGCGGCCCAGCGGATCACCCAGATGTTGCGGACCGGGTCCTTCAGCGGCCCCCAGAAGGCGGCGCCGATCACCAGGTGGGCGAAGGCCAGCCAGTCGGTGCCGTAGGCCAGGAAGGGGTAGCGCTCGTCGGTCTCGACGATGCCCGTGTGGACCCGCACGAACCAGGCCGTCGCGGCGGGGAAGTGCTCGGCCAGCGGGGCGGCCGGGCCGGTCACGAAGTCGACCAGCAGGCGGGTCTCGGTCTCCAGCGGGAAGGCGGTCAGACCGCTGAGCACCAGGCAGACCAGGAAGAACCACAGCCAACGCCGGACCTTGCGAAGGACGACCGCGGGGTCGTCGTCCGTCTCGTACACCTCTGCACCTCCGAACTGCAGGCGGAGCCTTGTCCCGTCTGCGCGGAACCGACTCTAGACCCTCCTTTTGAACATGTTCAACTCTCTTCCGGCGGCCCCTGGCGGACCTCCGGCGGACCCCGGTCGGGCCCTGGGCGCCCGGCGCCCCCGGGAGGCCCGCGAAGTGTCCGGAAACGCGAAGGTGCCCGGGTGCCGAGGCACCCGGGCACCGACGGTGGTCGCTACGCCGTGTAGGTGTACGTCACCGGCGCGCTGGTCCCGCCCGCCGTGGTGACCGTGACGTTCGCCGCCCCCGGCAGGGAGCCCGCCGGAGCGGTGGCCGTGCAGAAGGACGGGCCGCAGGACACGTGCGTGGCCGGCACCCCGCCGAACGCGACCGTCCCGTACGTCAGGTTGCTGCCGATCACGTTCACCCGGGTGCCGCCGGCGACCGGGCCGGTGGCCGGGCTCAGGCTGGTGACCGCCGGCGCGGGCGGCGCCGGGGGAGCGGCCCCGGTGTAGTCGAAGCCGGCCGGCGCGGCGGCGGTGCCGCCGGGCGTCACCACGCTGACGGGAGCGCTGCCCGAGCCGCCCGGCGTGGTCACCGTGCAGGCGGTGTCGGTGCAGGTGCCGGGCGCGGGGACGCCGCCGACCAGCACCATGCCGTGGGCGAGGTTGCTGCCGCTGACGGTCACCGCGGTGCCGCCGGTGCCCGGGCCGGTGGTGGTGTCGAGGCCGGTGACGGCCGGGGCGGCCTGGACGGTCGCCGGCAGGTAGCCGCCGGTGCCGAGGTCGTAGCGGGAGACGTGGCCGGTCGGGCCGGTGTCGTTCGGGTTGGCGGCCGTCACCGTGATCACGCCGGTGATCGGGACGCCGGGCGTGGTGCTCAGGTTGAGCTTCATGAACTCGCTCTTGCCGACCACCCGGGTGCCGGTGAGGACGGCCTCCAGGTGACGGTGGTCGGGCGAGAGGGTCGTGGTGAAGGTGTAGTCGTACGGCGTGGAGTAGAACATCGCGCCGTCGGTGGTGACGCCGGGCGGCAGGTCGACGGTGAAGTGCGTCGGGCCGGTGAGGTCGGCGGTGCCGGCGGACACCCAGCTCGCCGACATGTTGCCGGTCTTGAAGAAGCCGCCGGGGTAGTTCCCGCTCTGCGACACGGTCACGTGCTGCGCGGAGGTCGAAGCCGCGGCGGTCGGCGTCTTGGTGACCGGCGTCTTGGTGGTCGGTGCCTTGGCTGCCGGCGCGGCCGCGGCGGCGCCGGCGGTGAGGACGGCACCGGTGGTGAGCGTGGTCACGGACAGCGCGACGGCGAGGCCGGCTTTGGCCAGTCGGGTGATCATAGGTCGATCATCACCGAACCATTGCGCGGCCCCCACGGGTTTCTCGAATGTCGGTTCGAGAATGGCGGAATACCGTCGAAACCTCGTTCTGAAAACGATCCCCGGACCGCCGCCCACCTGCCGCTGCGTCCGGCCGCAAGGTCCGTTTCGGTCGATGTCGGTGCGAACCTCTAACCTTGTCCTCCGTGACCGCCATCGCAGACCCGTCCACCGAGCCCGGCATCCGTCCGTCCGCCGGCCCGGCCGTCGCGCGCCCCGCGCCCGGCCCCGCCGCCGACGAAGGACTGGCCCGCCGGCTCAAGGCGCTGGCCTGCACCGCCCCGCTGCACGACCTGGACAACCGCAAGGTCAACCTGGCCGGCGAGTACGGCGGCTACGCGATGGCCGAGGTCGGCCTCGCCGCGATCGACCTGGTCACCCTGAACATGGACTTCGACACCGGGGCCGACCGCGACACCGTCCTCGCCCGCCTGCTGCCGAGGGTCGCCGCCCAGGCCGCCGGCCGTCCCGCCGCCGAGCACGAGCGGGTCGCCCGCTGGGTGCTGGAGTCGCTGATCAACGTCGGCAGCGTCGACCGCGGCTTCCGCGCCGTCTACGGCACCTTCGGCGCGGACGGCGCGTACGTGCGCCGCGACTACGACTTCAAGCTGATCGAAGAGGTCCCCGGCCCCGACGGCGGCGTCTACCTGCGCACCACCGACGAGGCGGTCAACGTCCTGGTCGGCGCGCTCGACACCGACGTCACCTCGGCCCAGATCGCCGCCGAGGTCAAGCTGGAGGTGCTGATCCGCCGCGGCCGCCTGGCCGACGCCCAGCTCGCCGCCGAGCAGGCCCGCTACCGCACCGTCCAGTACGCCGAGACGCTGCGCCGCGCCCTCGACGCGACCCGCCGCAACGTCCGGGCCGTCGACTGGATGCGCGCCGTCCCGGACCTCATCGAGGAGGCGCTGGACCACATCGCCGACCGCTACCGGCACGAGAACGCGATTCTCACCAACATCCGCAAGGCCCGCGACGAGGCCGAGGACCCGGAGCACAAGCGCCGTGCCGCCGAGCTGGTCGACATCGTCAAGGACTGCATCCGCCGCCACACCCAGCTGCAGACCCGCCTGCTCGAAGCCGGCCCGCTGTTCCGCGCCGAGCAGGACCGCCAGGCCTTCGCCACCCCCGGCGCCCGCAGCGGCATCGACCTGTACGGGCAGCTGCTCGCCCCGGTGCTGCGGCTGCCGGTGGAGCAGGCCGTCCGCCCGACCGGCGCCTTCTTCGCCCGCGGCGTCGGTCTGCGCACCCCGGTCTCGGTCCGGGTCGCCGACCTGGTCGACCTCCTGCTCACCCCGCCGGTCGAGCGCGAGCACCTCGGCGCCGAGCTGCCCGACCCGGACCTCGTCGCCACCCCGGACGACAGCCGGTTCTCCGAGGCCCAGCTGGAGGCCGCGCTGGTCCTGCTCGACCTGCCCGCGGACGCCCCCCGCCGGCTCTCCGGCCTGCTCGCCGACGCCCGCAAGCAGGACCCGGACCTGCCGTACCTGGTCGCGCTGCTCGCCGTGCACGCCGCCAGCCCGCCGGTCGGCACCGCCTACCGCCAGGGCGAGGAGCGGCTGCTCTTCGCGGTGGACGACGGCACCCCGCTGCGCGACCCGGAGTTCGGCGGCGCCGACCTGATCGTCGGCAGCGCCCTGCTCGACGCGGTCGGCATGGCCGCCGACCGCAAGGACGCCGGCTGACCGGCCGGGACGCACCGCCGGAACGCCCGCCGTGACGCACCGCCCGAACCCCGAACGTGACGCACCACCCGAACACCCGCAGCGACACCCCGAACACCTGCAGCGACAGCCCCGAGGAGCACCGCCCGTGACGACCCACCACGACACGTCCTGGGCGACCGAGACCGAACCGGCCGCCCCCGCGCCGATCACCCCGGCCGACGTCGCCGACGCCGCCCGGCTGGTCTCCTTCGGCCTCCAGGCCAAGCTGCTGCCCGCCCGGGACGTCGAGTACGCCGAACTCGTGCGCCGCCACCGCGAGGACCCGCCGTTCGCCCGGCTCGCCGACGCCATCGCCACCGGCATGGGCCTGGTCGTCCTGGAGGTCTCGCCGCGCGCAGGCATGGCCGTGGCCGCCGCCGAGGACTCGCTGTTCGCCGTCCGGATGGGCGACTACTCGCGCCGCGCCGCCTCCGAGTCCACCGACCGCTTCCTGCACGGCCTGGCCCACCTGGCCGTCGCCGCGATGGCCTTCCCCCGCCCCGAGGACCTCGCCGACGACGCCTACCTCGGCCGGATCACCGTCAACGGCGTCGACTCCTTCGTCCGCCAGGCCTGCCGCCGCCTGGAGGAGCAGGCCGACGTCGAGGGCGCCAACACCGACCCGCAGTCCGACGCCCCCGGCCTGGAGGCCGCCTGGCGGGTCTGGGCCCGGCGCACCGCCACCGGCGCCACCAAGGACGCCCGCCGGCTCTCCGGCTCCACCATCGGCATCGTCGCCAAGGCCGTGATGTTCCTGGTCGACTCCGGCTTCCTGCAGAAGGTCTCCGACGACTCCGGCGGCACCTACCGCACCACCGCCCGCTACCAGCTCCAGGTCCGCGACCTGGCCGGCAGCGCGGCCATGGCCGAACTGCTCGACCTGGGTGTCGTCCCGGTCTCCGACGGCACCGCCACCCTGCTGCCGCCGGACACCTCCGACGAGCTGGTCGCCGACGCAGGCCTGCCGTTCCACTCGCTCTGACAACCCCATAGACGCACCCCACAGACGCACGGAGAACCGCCGCACATGTACGAGCTCAACCGGGTCCGCCTCTACTCGATCGGACCGGCCGGCGCCCGCTACGCCGACACGGTGCTCGACCTGCGCGGCGTCGGCGAGCCCGTCGCCGACCCCGCCCCGCAGCAGATCGGCCTGTTCGGCGAGGACATCGACGGCCCGGTCCGCCGCCCCGCCCCCGCTGGCGTGCTCTTCCTGGAGAACGGCGGCGGCAAGTCCGTCCTGCTCAAGCTGATCTTCTCGGTCATGCTCCCCGGCCACCGCAACACCCTCGGCGGCGCCAGCTCCGGCGTGCTGCGCAAGTTCCTGCTCGCCGACGACTGCGGCCACGTCGCCCTGGAGTGGCAGCACACCGTCACCGGCGAACTGATCGTGGTCGGCAAGGTCAGCGAGTGGCGCGGCCGCCAGGTCTCCTCCGACCCGCGCAAGTTCGCCGAGACCTGGTACTCCTTCCGCCCCGGCCCCGGCCTCACCCTCGACTCCCTGCCGGTCGCCGAGCGGGTCAGCCTGGCCGGCGACCAGAAGGCCCGCGGCCGCCGCCGCACCATGAAGGGCTTCCGCGACGCCCTCACCGAGGCCGGCAAGGCCCACCCGCACCTCGACCTGGTCTTCGAGGACGGCCACGACCGCTGGACCGAGCACCTCGGCGAACTCGGCCTCGACCCCGAACTCTTCCGCTACCAGCGCGAGATGAACGCCGACGAGGGCGAAGCCGCCGGCCTCTTCGCGGTCAAGCACGACAGCGACTTCACCGACCTCCTGCTGCGCGCCGTCACCGACACCCGGGACACCGACGGCCTCGCCGACCTCGTCCACGGCTTCGCCGCCAAGCTCGGCCGCCGCGCCGAACTCACCGCCGAACGCGACTTCACCGCCGGCTCGCTCGACCTGCTGGAGCGCATCGCCGAGGCCACCACCGCCCGCGAGACCGTCCGCGAGGCCCACCGCACCGCCGAGCGCCGCACCCGCCGCCTCGCCCACGCGCTCGCCTCCCGGGCCGGCGCCGAACGCGACCGCGCCCAGGACCTCGCCATCGAGGTCGCCGCCGCCGCGAGCGCCGTCACCGCCGCCGAGTCCGACCGCACCCGGCACACCCTCATCACCGAGGAACTCACCTACCGGCACGCCACCCTCAGCCTCGCCGCGGCCACCGCCGAAGCCGCCGCGCTGCGCCGCGAGCTGATCGACGCCCGCACCCTGCACGCCGCCTGGCAGGCCGCCGAAGCGGTGCTGCGCCAGCGCGCCGCCGCCGACCGGGTCACCCGGGTCGCCGCCGCCATCCGCGAGGCCGAGCTGGACGCCGCACCGGCGCTCGCCGCCCGCGCCCTCGCCGCGACCGCCCTCGCCCGCGCCCTGGAGGCCGCCGCCGCGGCCGCCGAGTCCCGCGCCGACACCGAGGAGCAGCGCGCGGGCGAACTCCAGGAGGACGGCGCCAAGGCGCAGTCCGGCGCCACCGAGGCCGCCACCGCCGCCCAGAAGGCCCGCAGCGAGGCCGAGCACCTGCGCCAGCGCCTCGCCGAGGTCGAGCAGGAGACCGAAGCCGCCGTCACGGCCGGCTTCATCGACGCCGACGGCGATGTGGACCCGGCCCGCGCCGCGCTGCACGCCGCCGACGTCGAGAAGGCCGCCACCGCCGCGCTCGCCCAGGCCCGTACGGCCGCCGAAGCCTGCGCCGCCCGGCTGCGCGAGGCCGCCGCCGCCACCTCGCGCGCCGAACTCGCCGCCGAGCGCGCGGGCGACGCCCGCAAGGCCGCCGCCCGGGCCCTGGCCGGCGAGCAGCGCACCGCCGCCCTGCTCGCCACCGAGCAGCGCCTCGCCGACCTGCTCTCCCTCACCCCCTACCAGGAGGACGCCGAGGAGGACGCCGGCTTCCTCACCCCCGCGCTCCTCGACCGCAACGCCGAGTACCTGCGCGAACTCCTCGACGAGGCCATCGCCACCGCCGAGCGCACCCTGTTCGACCTGCGGACGGCCGCCGCCGACGACTCCCGCATCCTCGCCGCCCTCGGCGACGGCGGCCTGCTGCCGCCCGGCCCGGACGTCCTCGCCACCGTCGAGTACCTCGCCGAGCACGGCATCCCGGCCCTGCCCGGCTGGCGCTACCTCGCCCAGTCCGTCGACCCGGCCGACCACGACGCGATCCTCGCCGCCCGGCCCGAACTCGTCGACGGCGTCGTGGTCACCGACCCGTCCTCGCTGGAGCGCGCCCGCGAGGCCCTGCAGTCCGCCGCCCTGCTGCCGCGCTCCACCGTGGCCGTCGGCGCCGCCGCCTCCCTGATCGCGCCCATCACCGACGAGCCCGCGTTCTTCCTCGTGCCGCCGAACCCGGCCATGCACGACGAGTCCGCCGCCGACGGCGAGCGCCGTGAGCTGCGCGCCCGGGCGAGCGCCCGCGAGGAGCACATCCGCGAACTCGCCGGCCGCCTCGGCGCCGACCGCGCCCTCGCCGCCCGCCTCGCCTCCTGGCACGCCAGCTGCCCGCCCGGCACCCTCGCCGAACTCGCCGCCGCCGCGGAGGCCGCCCGCGAGCACGCCGAGCAGTCCGCCGCCGCCCTGGCCACCCTGCGCGCCGACCACGACGAGGCCGAGACCGACCACGTCGCCGCGGCCTCCGCCCACGAGGAGCACCGCGAGGCCGCCCAGCGCGCCCGCCGCCGCGCCGACGCGCTCTCCGGCCTCGCCTTCCGCCTGCGCGAGCGCTCCAACTGGGCCCGCCGCCAGCGCGAACTCGCCGAGGACGCCGCCGAGTGCGACCGCCGCCAGGCCCTGTGCGCCGACCGCGCCCGCACCTGCGACGAGGACCGCCGCGCCGCCCAGCGCGCCGCCGACGACGCCCGCCGCACGACCCGCGCGCTGCGCGCCGAACGCGCCGAGATCCCCGCCGCCGAGCAGACCGACGACCCGGCCGACACCGCCCCCGCCGCGCTGCCCGCCCTGCGCGAGGCCTACCGCGCCGCCTCCCAGCTGTACGAGAAGGTCGGCGTCGGCGCCGACCTGCGCGCCGAACAGGCCCGCGCCGAGGGCGACGAGGCCGCCGCCGCGGCCGAACTCGACCGCCTCACCAACAAGGTGCGCACCCGCGCCGAGGAGCTCCTCGGCAGCCCCGACGGCGCCGACGGCCCGGCCCGCCAGGCCGCCGCCGCCCGCGCCGAGGAACTGGTCGCCACCATCGAGGCCCGCTCCGCCGCCGCCAGCGAGCAGCTCGGCCGCCTGCGCGGCGACGCCGAGCGTTCCGCGCCCGGCGACGGCGAGGCGCACACCGAGCTGCCCGAGGACCTCGTCCCCGCCGACCCGGAGCACGCCCAGGCCCTGCTGCGCACCGCCACCAGCCGCCTCGCCGAACGCCGGGAGGCCCTGGACGCCGCCCGCACCGCGCACGCCGACCTGCAGCGCACCTTCGACACCGCCCAGTCCGCCGCCGCCGACTTCGACGAGCTGGCCGGCCAGCTGCGCGACGGCCTGCGCGACCACCAGGAGGACCCGGACGACCCGGTCGAGCCGTACCTCGGCTCCCTCGCCGAGGCGCGCAACGGCGCCGCCGACGCCCGCCGCGGCCTGCGCACCGCCTCCGGCGAGCTGTCCAGCGCCGAACTCGCCGTACGCGACGCCGCCGACGCCCTCGTCCGGCACGCCAACGCCGCCCGCTACGAGGCCGTCCGCACCCCCGCCCGCCAGCAGATCCGCGAACTGCCCGCCTCGGCGCTGCCGGAGCACGCCGCCGCCTGGGCCGCCGCCTTCGCGCCCCGACTGCGCGTGCTCACCGACGAACTCGCCCAGCTGGAGAAGAACCGCGGCTCGATCGTGGACCGCCTGCGCGGCCTGGTCGAGTCCTCGCTCACCACCCTGCGCGCCGCCCAGCGGCTGTCCCGGCTGCCCGAGGGCCTGGGGGAGTGGTCCGGCCAGGAGTTCCTCCGGATCCGCTTCGAGGACCCGGACCACGCCACCCTGGTCGAGCGCCTCGGCGAGGTCATCGACGAGGCCACCCGCGCCGCCGTCAGGAAGAACAGCGATCTGCGCCGCGACGGCATGTCCCTGCTGCTGCGCGGGGTCGCCGCCGCGATCGGCCCCAAGGGCGTCAGCGTCGAGATCCTCAAGCCGGACGCGGTACTGCGCGCCGAGCGGGTCGGCGTCGGCCAGATGTCCGACGTGTTCTCCGGTGGGCAGCTGCTCACCGCCGCCATCGCGCTGTACTGCACGATGGCCGCGCTGCGCGCCAACGACCGCGGCCAGTCCCAGCTGCGGCACGCCGGCACGCTGTTCCTGGACAACCCGATCGGCCGTGCCAACGCCACCTACCTGCTGGAGCTCCA
This sequence comes from Kitasatospora sp. NPDC101447, assembly GCF_044767225.1. Classification (NCBI taxonomy): domain Bacteria; kingdom Bacillati; phylum Actinomycetota; class Actinomycetes; order Kitasatosporales; family Streptomycetaceae; genus Kitasatospora; species Kitasatospora sp. NPDC101447. The sequence goes on along the minus strand of NZ_JBIWNL010000050.1, from coordinate 19,983 downwards.
GCGCGCCGTCGCCGACGCGCTCGGCGTCCAGCTCATCTACACCACCGGCCTGTTCGACACCACCGCGCTCGCCGAGTTCCCCCTGGTGATCCGCCTGCGCAACGACGCCGACCTGCGGGCCGGCCTCAAGTACATCTCGGTCGAGGAGCACCTGCGCCCCGGCCTGCCCGCCGCCCAGGACCCGGACGGCCCGACCATCCACGGCGAGATCACCGCCACCCGGATGTTCAAGCGCCCTGCGGAGGTTCCCGCCCAGCCGTGAACTGGCTAGCGTGATCGGCATGCTGACGATCGCGCACCTCAGTGACATCCACCTCGGACAGGACCACCGCCGGGACCGCGGCAAGCGGGCCCGGCGGCGGGCCGAGCAGGTGATGGCGTACCTCGACGCCCTGCCCGGCCCGCTGGACGCGGTGCTGGCCACCGGGGACCTCGCCGACCACGGCCTGCCCGCCGAGTACGAGCAGGTGGCCGAGGTGCTGAGCTCCCGGCACCCGGTGCTCACCTGCCCGGGCAACCACGACTCACGGGCGCCGTACCGGGAGGTGCTGCTCGGCGAGGCGCCGGGGGAGGGGCGCGGGGCGGGCCCGGTCAACCGGCTGCACGAACTCCCCGGCGCCGACGTGCTGATGCTCGACTCGTCGATACCCGGGCAGCACGACGGCCTGCTGGACGACGAGACGCTGGACTGGCTGGACACCCGACTCGCGGAGGGGCGCACCGGGTTGCCCGCCCTGGTGGCCTTCCACCACCCGCCGGTCGAGCTGCACATGCCGATGGTCGACGGGATCCGGCAGTTCGGCGAGGTGCGCCTGGCACGGGTGCTGCGCCGGCACCCCCGGGTGGCCGCCCTGCTCTGCGGTCACTCCCACACCCCCGCCGCGACCACCTTCGCCGGGCTGCCGCTGCTGGTCGCGCCCGGCGTGGTCTCCACCATCACCCTGCCCTGCGAGGGCGGGCGCGGCATCTCCTTCGACCACCCGCCGATGCTCGCCTTCCACGTCCTGGACGAGGACGCCAGGATCACCACCCACTACCGGGTCGTCCCGGTCGACTGAGTCACGGCCGCGGTGCCGACACCCGTGGCTGGTGCGGCGGTTGTTGCGGCCGCTGCTGGTAGGGCTGCTGGTACACCGACTGGTGGGGCTGCTGGTAAGGCTGCTGGTAGACCGACTGGCTCGGCTGCGGCGGGGCCGACGAGCCGGGCCGGGGGAACGGCCGGGCGGCCAACGGCTCGGGCGGCACCCTGCTGCCCGCCATCGGGTGCGCGGATCCGGGCGTCCGCATCCGCTGCGAGGCGACCTGACGGGAGATCAGGATCTCCAGCAGGCACCACATGGTGGCGAACACCCCGAGCCCCATGGCCATCAGCGCGGGTGTCAGCATCCAACTGCCCGCGTACGAGGCCAACGTCGCGACGACCACGCCCACCAGGGTGAAGGCGAGGGACAGCACCGCCCGGACTGCGGCGGCGCGCACCTCGTCGGGCAGGCGGCGACGGCGGCGTGGCACGGACATCGGGCGACCCCCAGGCGCGGACATCGATGACGGGTGCGGACCGGGCGCACACGAAATGCGCCCCCCGAGGCTCACTCTGCCCCGCCGAACCGGGACTATGCGTCCGAAACCACCGAACTGGCCTCAAAACATGCCATCCGGGAAACGGCCGCGAGGGGGCCCGGCCCACCCGCGCGCTCAGCCCAGCTGCTGGTTGAGCTCCTCCAGCGCGCCCGTGACGATCGTCCGCATCGCCTGCTCGGCCTCCTCGGCGTGGCCCGAACAGATCGCGTCGGCGACCTCGCGGTGCAGCCGGATCGCGTACGGCTCCGGCTGATGGGGCATCAGATGGTACTCGGTCCGCCCGGTGAGCACCGCCCCCACGGTGTCCCCGAGGTGGGCGAACATCTCGTTGCCGGAGGCGCGCAGCACCAGGGCGTGGAAGGCGATGTCGTGCCGGAGGAAGGTGGTCAGGTCGGCGTCGCGCGCGGCGACCGTCAACTCCACGGCCAGCGAGCTGAGTTCACGCCGGTCGTCATCGGTGGCGTGGGTCGCGGCGAGTGCCGCCGCAGCGGGTTCGACGGCCATCCGCAGCGAACCGAGCGAGCGCAGCTGGGCGGGTCGGTCGGCCCCGGCCAGGCGCCAGCGGATCACGATCGGATCGAAGACGTCCCAGAGCGACTTCGGCAGCACAGTGATCCCGACCCGTCGCCGGGACGCCACCATGCGCATGCCCTCCAGGACCCGCACCGCCTCCCGGACGACCGTGCGGGACACCCCGAACCGCTGCTCCAGTTCCTCGCCGCGCAGCACCGAACCCTCGGGAAGCTCCCCGGACGCGATCGCCGGCCCGAGCTCGTCAAGCAGCCGCCCGGGCAGCCCCTGGATCTCCATCCGCCCAGCCTAGACGTTCGACCCGAGGGCGGCCGCGCCGCCCTGCGACCCAGCCCACACCGTAAAAGTATGACGATTTGGTTTCCGCCACTTGAATACGTCATATCTTTGAGGCGATAGTGGCGGCCAGGAAACGAAGGAGCACCACCATGGCTCTCAGCGTCGAGAACCACGACCGCCCCACGGCTCCCCTCACCGTCGTGGTGATGGGCGTCTCGGGCGTCGGCAAGACCACCCTGGCCCGCATGCTGGCGGACCGCCTCGGCCTCCCCTTCGCCGAGGCGGACGACTTCCATCCGGCGGCCAACATCGCCAAGATGTCGGCCGGCATCCCGCTGGACGACGAGGACCGCGCCCCCTGGCTGCGCGCCATCGGCGCCTGGCTCAAGGAGCGGACCGAGGACGGCACCGGCGGCGTGGTCACCTGCTCGGCGCTGAAGCACCGCTATCGCGACAACCTGCGCGCGGCCTGCCCGGGCGCCTTCTTCCTGCACCTCAGCGGTGGCCACGGGCTGGTCGAGGGCCGGCTCAACCACCGCACCGGCCACTTCATGCCGTCGTCGCTGCTCGACTCGCAGTACGCCACCCTGGAGCCCCTGGGGGCGGACGAGCGCGGCGCGGTCCTGGACGTCGGCCCGTCCCCCGAAGAACTCGTCGAGATGGCTGCGGCGCTGCTGCGGCCCGTCAATGGAGACCTCGCGTGAGAACTGCCCCCACCCTGCTGGCGGCCGCCCCACCGGCCCTGGCGCACACCAGTAGCGACTCCCAGTTGCTGGTCGCGGTGCTGCTCAGCATCGGTGCGATCGTCGTACTGATCACCAAGCTGAAGCTGCACCCGTTCCTCGCCCTCACGCTCGGCTCCGGCCTGCTGGCCGCCGTCGCGGGCGCTCCGTTCGACAAGCTGCTCAACAGCTTCTCCACGGGCTTCGGCGCCACCGTGGCCGGCGTCGGCCTGCTGATCGGCCTCGGCGCGATGCTCGGCAAGCTGCTCGCCGACTCCGGCGGCGCGAACATCATCGCGGACACCGTGCTCTCCCGCACCGGCGCCAAGGCGCTGCCCTGGGCGATGGCGCTGATCGCGGCCGTACTCGGCCTGCCGCTGTTCTTCGAGGTCGGCGTCGTCCTGCTGATCCCGATCGCGCTGCTGGTCGCCCGCCGCGGCAACGTGCCGCTGATGCGGGTCGGCATACCGGCCCTGGCCGGCCTCTCGGTGCTGCACGGCCTGGTGCCCCCGCACCCCGGTCCGCTGGTCGCCGTCGACGCCCTGAAGGCCGACCTCGGCATCACCCTGGCCCTCGGCCTGCTGATCGCCGTGCCGACGCTGGTCATCGCCGGCCCGCTGTTCGCGCGGGTCGCCGAGCGCTGGGTCGGCCCGCTGGAGATCCCGGCCGCCACCGCCCCCGAGGAGACGGCCGAGCACGACCGCACCCCGTCCTTCGGCGCGGTGCTGGCGACCATCCTGCTGCCGGTCGTCCTGATGCTCGGCAAGGCGCTGGCCGACGTGGTGATCGACGACCCGAAGGCCATGGCCCAGCGGGTGTTCGACTTCATCGGCTCCCCGCTGATCGCCCTGCTCGCCGCGACCCTGCTCGGCATGCTGACCCTCGGCCGGGCGGCCGGCTTCGACAAGGCCCGGATCTCCGAGACCGTCGGCAAGTCCCTCGGCCCGATCGCGGGCATCGTGTTCATCGTCGGCGCGGGCGGCGGGTTCAAGCAGACCCTGATCGACGTGGGCGTCGGCAACGCGGTGAGCGAGTGGTCGAGCGAGTGGCACATCTCGGCACTGCTGCTGGGCTGGCTGATCGCCGTGCTGATCCGCCTGGCCACCGGCTCGGCGACGGTCGCCACGATCACCGCGGCGGGCATCGTCTCCCCGCTCGCGGCGAACCTGTCCTCGACCCACGCGGCCCTGCTGGTGCTCGCGATCGGGGCCGGCTCGCTGTTCTTCTCGCACGTCAACGACGCCGGCTTCTGGCTGGTGAAGGAGTACTTCGGGATGAGCGTCGGGCAGACGCTGAAGTCCTGGTCGGTCATGGAGACGGTGATCTCGGTCGTCGCCATCGCCCTGATCCTGCCGTTGAGCCTGGTCGTCTAGCGGCCGGTCCGGTTCCACCACAGCCGCAGGCCACAGGCCGCGCCCGCGCGCCGCAGCCGCCGCAGCACCGCCGAGGGGCGGCACCCGTGACCGTACGGGTGCCGCCCCTCGGCGTTCCTCAGCCCAGCAGTCCCGACAGCACCGCCGCCGTCGCCTCCAGCAGGTCCTCCGCGACCACCCCGCCCGCCGCCGTACGGGCCAGCAGCCCCTCCCGGGCGGCCAGGATCACCAGCGCGGCCTGCCCGGCGCTCACGCCCGGGGGCACCAGCTCCGGCAGCGCCCGCTCCAGGACGTCGGCCAGCGCCCCGGCGACCGCCCGGTCGTGCGCGGCGACCTGCTCGGCCAGCGCCTCCGTCCGGGCCGCGACCAGGCGGAACTCCAGGAACAGCAGGATCCATCCGCTCTCCGCGGGCTCGACCCGCAGCAGCGCCCCGACCAGCCGCCGGGCCCGTTCCTGCGGAGCCAACTCCTCGCAGGCGGTGGCGAGTTGCTCCAGCTCGGCCATCCGCAGTGCCGCCTGGTCGTCGAAGAGCGCCAGCAGCAGGTCCTCCTTGCTGCCGAAGTTCGAGTAGAAGGCGCCGCGGGTGTAGCCGGCGGCGGCGCAGACGTCCTCGATGCTCGTCCGCGCGAAGCCGACGGTGAGGAACAGCTCGCTCGCCGCGGCCAGCAGTCGGGCCCGGGTGTGGACGCGGCGGCGGGGCGGTCGGGGAGCGGTGGTATCGGCGGGGGGTGGGTTCACAGGAGAACGATACATGGTGTATTCAGTACGAGTCGTATTCAATACGACCCGTACTGAACCTGTCGCCGTACCCGAGGGGGACCACCGCCGTGAGCCGACTGCTGATCACCAACGCCCACCTGCTCCACCCCGAGGACGGAACCCGCACCGACCTCGGCTGGCTGGAGGCCGCCGACGGCCGGATCGCCGCCACCGGAACCGGCCGCCCACCCGCCGCGAGCGAGGGCGTCCGGGTGGTCGACGCCGGCGGCGCCACCGTGCTGCCGGGCCTGATCGACGCCCACGTCCACCTGCTGGTCACCACGCTCGACCTGCACGACGTCGCCGACTGGACCCCGGGCTACGCGACCGTCCGCGCCCTCGCCGAGGCCGAGCGCATGCTGCGCCGCGGCTTCACCACCGTCCGCGACGTCGGCGGCGCCGACCACGGCATGGCCCGAGCCCTGGCCGAGGGCCTGGCGCTCGGCCCCCGGCTGCTGCACGGCGGCAAGGCGCTGTCCCAGACCGGCGGCCACGGGGACCTGCGCCCGCTCGGCGACGACGCCCTGCCCTGTTGCGAGTCCCGGCCGAACTTCGGCCGGATCGCCGACGGCGTGGACGCCGTCCGGGCCGCCGCCCGGGACGAGTTCCGCAAGGGCGCGCGCCACCTCAAGGTGCTGCTCTCCGGCGGCGTCGCCTCCCCGCACGACGAGATCGCCGCCGTCCAGTACAGCGAGGAGGAGATCCGCGCCGCCGTCGAGGAGGCGGAGAACCACAACCGCTACGTCACCGTGCACGCCTACCACCCGCGCGCGATCGACCGCGCCCTGCGGGCCGGGGTGCGCTGCGTCGAGCACGGCAACCTGCTGGACGACGCCACGATCGCCCTGCTGCTGGAGAAGGACGCCTTCCTCGTCCCGACCCTCGTCGCCTACGAGCAGACCGCCAAGCTGGGCGCGGCCTCCGGCCTGCCGCCCGCCTCCGTCGGCAAGCTCGCCGAGGTCCGCGACCGGGGCCTCGACGCCCTGGAGCGCGCCCACCGGGCGGGCGTCAACCTCGTCTACGGCAGTGACCTGCTCGGTCCGCTGCACCCCGCCCAGCTGGAGGAGTTCACCCTCCGCGCGCAGGTCCAGCCGGCCGCGGACGTGCTGCGCTCGGCGACCACCACGGCGGCCCGGCTGCTCGGCATGGCGGGGGAGATCGGCACCCTCGCGCCCGGCGCCCACGCCGACCTGCTCGTCGTCGACGGCGACCCGCTGGCCGACCTCTCCGTCCTCACCCGCCCGGAGCGGCACCTCAGGCACGTGGTGAAGGCCGGCGCGCCGATCTGACCCCACGCCCGCGCAATGTCCGGCAGGAACGACGACGGGCGGGCGCCCGGGGAAACCCCGAACGCCCGCCCTTCGTACGACAGTCGTTACTTGCCGGCCCGCTTCGCGAGGAAGGCGTCGACCTCGTCCCGGATCTCCGGGGTGTCCAGACCGCGCACCGTCATCGTGGTGCGGCGGCGCAGCACGTCGTCCGCCGTGTACGCCCACTCGTTGTCGGCCGCGTACGCGACCTGCGCCCAGACGTCCGGCCCGTCCTGGTGGATCGGCCTGCCGAGCTCCGGGTTCTCGTCGATCATGCGGGCGATGTCGAAGGACAGCGTGCCGTAGTGGCTGGCCAGGTGCTTGGCGACCAGCGGCTCCATCCGGGAGCCCGGCTCGCGGTCGATCAGCAGGCGGTGGGCCACCGCGTTCGGCGCGCCGACGCCCGGCAGCGGGACGGTCGGGGCGATCGGGGACATGTCCTCGGCGAGGCCGGTGCCGGGCACGTGGGCCAGCTTCTCCAGCACCGCGCGGCCGATGTGCCGGTAGGTGGTCCACTTGCCGCCGGAGACCGACAGCATGCCGCCGCGGCCCTCGGTGACGACGGTCTCGCGCTTGGCGGCGGCGGTGTCGCCCGGGCCGCCCGGCAGCACGCGCAGGCCGGCGAAGGAGTAGGTGACCAGGTCGCGGTCGAGGTGCTCGTCGCGGATCGCGTGCGCGGCCTCGCCCATGATCTGGTCGATGTCCGCGTCGGTGGCCCGGACGTCCTGCGGGTCGCCGGTGTACTCCTCGTCGGTGGTGCCGAGGAGGACGTGGTCCTCCCACGGGATGGCGAAGGAGACGCGGTACTTGTCGATCGGGATGGTCAGCGCGGCGCGCCACGGCGAGCGGCGCTTGACCACGACGTGGGCGCCCTTGGAGAGGCGGATCGACGGCGCGGCGCCGGCGTCCTCCATCTTGCGCAGGTGGTCGACCCACGGGCCGGTGGCGTTGAGCACCAGGCGGGCGTCGACGCCGAACTCGGTGCCGTCCAGGCGGTCGCGCAGCTCGGCGCCGGTGACCCGGCTGCCGGTGAAGCGCAGGCCGGTGACCTCGGCGTGGTTGAGCACCACGGCGCCGGCGTCGACCGCGGCGCGCACGGTCATCACCGCGACGCGCGAGTCGTTCATCTGGTGGTCGCCGTAGACGGCCACCGAGCGCAGGCCCTCGGTGCGCAGCGCGGGCACCTGCTGGGCGGCGTGCGCGGCGGTGGAGACCCGGCCCATGCCGTCGCGGAAGGCGGACAGCGCCGAGTACAGGAAGACGCCGGCGCCGAGCTTGGCGGCGCCGTGCGGGCCGCCCTTGTAGACCGGCACGAAGAAGGTCAGCGGGTTGACCAGGTGCGGGGCGACGTCGGTGGAGAGCGCGCGGCGCTCCTTGTGGTTCTCCGCGACGAGCTTGACCGCGCCGGTCTGCAGGTAGCGCAGACCGCCGTGGACGAGCTTGGAGGAGGCGCTGGAGGTGGCGCCGGCGAAGTCGCCGGCGTCGACCATGGCGACCTTCAGGCCGGCCTGGGACGCGGTCCAGGCGACGGCCGTGCCGAGGATGCCGCCCCCGATCACCAGCAGGTCGTAGGTGGCCTTGCCGAGCAGTTCGCGGGTCTCGGCGCGGGAGGCGGTGCGGCCGGCGGTGCGCTCGGCGCCCAGGGTCGGGATGGTTGCCATGGTGATTGTGTACGGCGCGCGGGTCGGGCGCGCCGTTACTCCTCTCGTGTGCGGTGCGGCCCCTGCGGGAGGGACCGGTCGGCCCGGTGCGGCGGGCCGGTGAAACGCGGTGACACCCGCTGCCGGAACAGCGGGCGGCCGGCCGGGGCCAGCGGCCCCGACCGGCTCGTCGGTCAGTTGTTCTCTTCCTCCTCCACCCAGCCCATGGTGCGCTCCACGGCCTTGAGCCACTTCTTGTACTCGCGCTCCCGGGTGGCCTCGTCCATGCGCGGGGTCCACTCGGCGGCGCGGTGCCAGTTGGCCCGCAGGGTGTCGAGGTCGTTCCAGAAGCCGACGGCGAGACCCGCCGCGTAGGCGGCGCCGAGGGCGGTGGTCTCGGCCACGTACGGGCGCTCGACCGGGGCGTCCAGGACGTCGGCGATGTTCTGCATGAGCAGGTTGTTGCTGGTCATGCCGCCGTCGACCTTGAGGGCGGTGAGCTCGACCCCGGAGTCCTTCTGCATGGCGTCGACGACCTCGCGGGTCTGCCAGGCGGTGGCCTCCAGGACGGCCCGGGCCAGGTGGCCCTTGGTGACGTACCGGGTCAGACCGGCGATCACACCGCGGGCGTCGGAGCGCCAGTACGGGGCGAACAGGCCGGAGAAGGCCGGGACGAAGTAGGCGCCGCCGTTGTCCTCGACCGTGTTGGCGAGGGTCTCGATCTCGGCGGCGGTGGAGATGATGCCGAGCTGGTCGCGCAGCCACTGGACGAGCGAGCCGGTGACGGCGATCGAGCCTTCCAGGGCGTACACCGGGGCCTGGTCGCCGATCCGGTAGCCGACGGTGGTCAGCAGGCCGTGGTACGAGTTGACGATCTTCTCGCCGGTGTTCAGCAGCAGGAAGGTGCCGGTGCCGTAGGTGGACTTGGCCTCGCCCTCGTTGAAGCAGGTCTGGCCGAACAGCGCGGCCTGCTGGTCGCCGAGCGCGGAGGCGACCGGGACGCCGGCCAGGTCGCCGACGGCCTCGCCGTACACCTCGGCGGAGGAGCGGATCTCCGGCAGGACGGCCATCGGCACGCCCATGGACTCGGCGATGCTCTCGTCCCAGGCGAGGGTCTTGAGGTTCATCAGCATGGTGCGGCTGGCGTTGGTCACGTCGGTGACGTGCTTGCCGCCGTCGACACCGCCGGTGAGGTTCCAGATCACCCAGGTGTCCATGGTGCCGAACAGGATGTCGCCGGCCTCGGCGCGCTCGCGCAGGCCCTCGACGTTGTCCAGCAGCCAGCGGATCTTCGGGCCGGCGAAGTAGCTGGCCAGCGGGAGGCCGGTCTCGCGGCGGAAGCGGTCCTGGCCGACGTTGCGGCCGAGCTCGCGGCACAGCCCCTCGGTACGGGTGTCCTGCCACACCAGCGCGTTGTGCACCGGCTCACCGGTGTTCTTGTCCCACAGGACGGTGGTCTCGCGCTGGTTGGTGATGCCGATGGCGCGGATGTCGTCCTTGGTCAGGCCGGCCTTCTCCAGCGCACCGCGCACGACCGACTGCACCCGGGTCCAGATCTCGGCGGCGTCGTGCTCGACGTAGCCCGGCTGGGGGAAGATCTGGCGGTGCTCCTGCTGGTCGACGGAGACGATCCGGCCGTCGGCGCCGAAGATGATGCAGCGGCTGGAGGTGGTGCCCTGGTCGATCGCGGCGATGTAGTTACCGGTGGAGGTCATGGGGAGGGTCCTCGGCTCGGGTTGAGGGGTACGGGGTGGGTGGGCCTGACACGCTTCTCGGTCAGTCCCCGTGTTCGGCGGGGTCCACTCTGCTGTTCGGCGGGGAGCCTTCAGAAGAGGGCGTCGTGCCGCTTAGAAGAGGGCGTTGTAGACGCCGCCGGCCGCGAGGCCGCCGATGACCGGGCCGACGACCGGGACCCAGGCGTACGACCAGTCGGAGCCGCCCTTCTTCGGGATCGGCAGCAGGGCGTGGGCGATGCGCGGGCCGAGGTCACGGGCCGGGTTGATCGCGTAGCCGGTCGGGCCGCCCAGCGAGAGGCCGATGCCGACGACGGTGAAGGCGACCATCAGGGTGCCGGTGCCGGACTGCGAGAGGCCGGCGTTGGTGCCGATGGTGAGGATCGCGAAGCAGAGCACGAAGGTGCCGATGACTTCGGTGAGCACGTTCTGGAACGGGTTCCGGATCTCGGGCCCGGTCGAGAAGATGCCGAGGGTGGGCTCCTCGTTGGCGTTGAACTGGCCGAGGTAGGTCGCCCAGACGAGGACGGCGCCGATGATCGCGCCGAGCATCTGCGAGCCGATGTAGAGCGGCACCTGGCTCCACTCGCCGCTCTTGACCGCGAGCGCGAGGGTGACGGCGGGGTTGAGGTGCGCGCCGGACTTCGGAGCCGACATGTAAGCGGCGATGAGGACCGCGAATCCCCAGCCGAAGGTGATCGCCAGCCAGCCGGCGTTGATCGCCTTCGACTTCTTGAGGGTCACGGCGGCGCAGACGCCGCCGCCGAGAAGTATCAGGGCGGCGGTGCCGAGGGTTTCGCCGACGAAGACGTCGCCGTTGGAGAACGCGGACACAAAGACTCCCTTGTCCATATGGCCCGGAGGTGCGGGTGGGGGTGGGCGGCCGGGTCGATCGCTGTGCGGGTGAGCGCGCTGTGGGAGTGATCTCCCGGCCATCGTTCGACAATGTCGACCGTCATGCGGAAGCTTCCTCCCCAGGTCGCCTCCACGTCAAGGCAGGGTTACGCAGCTGTGACCCTTGTCCCCGCCCGTCCCCAGAAGTTACCGAGCGGAGCGCCCCGAAACGGGGCAAAACGCCAAGGCGCGGACAGGCCGACCGCCCGTCCGCGCCTCAGCGTGACGAAATGAATGTGTCCCTCAGAACCGGCCGGCGCCCAGGTCGCGCGAGATCGCGCGCGCCGCACTGCGCACCGAGGCCACCAGCGAGGGCTTCACGAAGCCGTCCTCGCAGACCCGTTCGACCGGCCCGCTGATGCACACCGCACCCACCGGATTGCGCCGCCGGTCCTGGATCAGCGCGCCGATCGAGGCCACGCCCTCCCAGGTCTCCTCGATCGAGTCCGCCCAGCCGCGCTCGCGGATCAGCGCGCACTCGGCGTCCACGTCCGCCGCCTCGGTGAGCGTGCGCACGGTGTACGACTCGTACGGACCGTCGCCCAACTCCCCCCGCGCGACGGGGTCGTAGGCCACCAGCATCTTGCCCAGCGCGGTGCTGTGCAGCGGCTGCATCGAGCCGACCTCCAGCACTTGCCGGGTGTCGTCCGGCCGGAACACGTGGTGCACGATCAGCACGCCCTGCTGGTGCAGCACCCCCAGGTAGACCGTCTCCCCGGCCGCCCGGGCCAGGTCGTCGGCCCACACCAGGGCCCGCGCCCGCAGCTCGTGCACGTCCAGGTAGCTCTGCCCCAGCCGCAGCAGCTCGGCGCCCAGCTGGTACTTGCCGCTCTCCGGGTCCTGCTCGACGAACCCCTCCTGCTGCAGCGTGCGCAGGATGCCGTGCGCCGTGCCCTTGGCCAGGTCCAGTGCCGTCGCGACCTCGGACAGGCCCAGGCGGCGCTCACCGCCGGCCAGCAGTCGCATGATCGCGGCGGCCCGGGAAAGCGACTGGATCGGGCCGGGCATGAGAACCTCCGCGCTGACAGGCGGTCGACAATGTCGACCACAGTGGTGACGGCACGAGTCTGCCAGGCCGTGCTGACTCCGTGCACCTTCCCCCTCGGTAACCCGCCCTCGGCCGGGTGTTAACCTTCCGCGCCGCTCGACGGCCCCCGGCGCACCGCCACCTCCGCCGCGAGCGCCGCGATCCCGTCCGGTCCGACCCGGCAGCAGCCGCCCACCAACCGGGCCCCGTCCGCGAGCCAGCCGCCCACCCGGGCCGAGCGGAAGGTCGCCTCGCCGCGCCAGCCCCGGCACGCGGCGTCCCACTGCTCCCCGCTGTTGGGGTAGACCACCACCGGCTTCCCGGTCACGTCGGCGGCCACCGCCACCGCCCGGTCCGCGTCCCGCGGCGTGCAGCAGTTGACGCCCACCGCCAGCACCTCGTCCACCTCCGCCGCGAGCGCGAACGCCTCCGCCAGCGGCTGCCCGGCCCGGGTCCGGCCGCCCTCGACGCTGTACGACAGCCAGGCCGGCACCCCCAGCCCGCGCACCAGCTCCAGCAGCGCCCGCGCCTCGTCCGCGTCCGGCACCGTCTCCAGCGCCAGCACGTCCGGCCGAGCCGCCGCCAGCACCTCCAGCCGGGGCCGGTGGAAGGCCACCAGCTCGGCGACGCCCAGCCCGTAGCGGCCCCGGTACTCCGAACCGTCCGCCAGCACCGCCCCGTACGGGCCCACCGACGCCGCCACGAAGCGCCGCCGCCCGCCCGGCTCGGCCCGCGCCGCCTCCCGGGCCAGCTCCACACTGCTCGCCAGCAGGCGGGCCGCCTCCGCCCGGCCGATGCCGCGGTGCGCGAAGCCCTCGAAGCTCGCCTGGTAGCTCGCCGTGATGGCGACGTCCGCGCCGGCCTCGAAGTACGCCCGGTGCGCCGCCACCACCGCCGCCGGTTCGTCCGCCAGCAGCCGCGCCGACCACAGCTCGTCCGAGAGGTCGTGCCCCGCCGCCGCCAGCTGGTTCGACATCCCGCCGTCCAGCACCAACGGACCGGCGGCCAGCGCCGCGGCGAAGTCCGGCGGGGGAGCAGTGGGCATGTCGGCCTCCTCGGGCGCGGTCGTTGCTGGTCACAGCCTAGAAGGCGGACGCCCCGGCCGACCGGGAAAACCATTTGCCGCCGGGGAACGCAATCGCTACGTTGTGCTCATTCCGAGAACGACACGACCGATCAGCGGAGCGAGCACGGAGAGGGCAGGGCGATGGCAGCGGACGACCGGCCCGGCAGCGGGCCCGCGGCCGAGCAGGAATGGCTCGCCGCGTACGACCCGCGCGCCTACGCCCCCATCGCCGTCACCGTCGACGTCGTCGCCCTGACCCTGCGCGACGGCCTCCTGCACGTCCTGCTCGTCGAGCGCGGCGCCCCGCCCCACCAGGGCTGCTGGGCGCTGCCCGGCGGCTTCCTGCGGGCCGGCGAGGAGGGCCTGGACGAGGCCGCGGCCCGCGAACTCGCCGAGGAGACGGGCCTGCAGGGCGCCGCCGACGCCGAGGCCAGGCTCTGCCGGCTCCACCTGGAGCAGCTCGGCACCTACGGCGCGCCCGAGCGGGACCCGCGGATGCACGTCGTCTCCGTCGCCTACCTCGCCTTCGCACCGGACCTCCCCGACCCCCGGGCCGGGACGGACGCCGCGGCCGCCGCCTGGCACCCCGTCCGCGACCTGGACCTCCGGCCCAGCGGCCGGTCCCGAGCCGCCGGGGGGGGGGGGGGGGGCGCCCCCCCCGGGGGGGGGGGCGGGGGGGGCGCGCCGGCCCCCCCCCCCCCCCCCCCGCCCCCCCCGGGCCCCCCGGCCCCGGGGGGGGGCCCCCCGCGGCGCGCCCCCCCCCCCCCCCCGGGGGGGGGGGGGGCGGGGGCCCCCCCGCCACCACTGCGCTCACGCTGGCGTTCGACCACGCCCGGATCCTCGCCGACGGGCTCGACCGGGTCCGCGCCAAACTCGAATACAGCCCGCTGGCCACGGCCTTCCTGCCCCACGACTTCACCATCCCCGACCTCCGCGCCGTCTACGAGGCGGTCTGGGACGAGAAGCTGCACCCCGGCAACTTCCACCGCAAGGTCCTCTCCGTCCCCGGCTTCGTCGAGAGCACCGGCAGCACCACCCAGCGCGGCGGCACCCGCGGCGGCCCCCGCGCCCGCACCTACCACGCCGGCGGCGCCGCCCTGCTGCACCCCGCCCTGCTCCGTCCCACCCGCGAGGACCAGCCCGGCGACGGGCCGTCCGGCGAGAGCCCCTCCGGCGAGGGCCCGACCGGCGAGGGCCCCACCGGTGAGAGCCCGACCGGGGCGATCCCACCGCACTGATTCACCGGACACCCCCGGATCCCCGTCGGCCACCGGGCTACCATCCGGCCATGACCACCGACGAAGCGACCCAGACCGTCCACCGGCCCTTCTCCCACTGCCACTTCTGCGGCACGCCCTACCCGCCCGACACCCGCGCCTGGCCCCGCACCTGCCCCGGCTGCGCCGAGATCAGCTACCGCAACCCGCTGCCGGTCGCGGTCACCGTCCTCCCCGTCACCCGGCCCGACGCCGACCCGGCCCTCGTCGTCATCCGCCGCACCATCGAACCCGGCTACGGCGAACTCGCCTTCCCCGGCGGCTACATGGACTACGGCGAGAGCTGGCAGCAGGCCTGCGTCCGCGAACTGCACGAAGAGACCGGCATCGCGGCCGACCCCACCGAGGTCACCCTGATCCACACCGCCTCCGACCCCAACGGACGCTTCGTGATGCTCTGCGGCCTGCTCCCCGCCCGCCCGCTCGCCGAGCTCCCGCCCTCGCGCCCCACCGACGAGACCGAAGGCTGGCTGCTCGCCACCGCCGACACGCCGCTGGTCTGGGACTTCCACAACGGCATCCTGCGCCGCTGGTTCAGCGGGGAGTTCACCCCCCGCTGACCACCCGACCGCCCGCCGGCCGACCCTGGCGCGACGGCCGCTCACATGGCATGGTCTGCACCGACAGCCCAACCGGACGGGTCTGCCACAAGCCCTCCCGTCCCCACCACCGGCCGGGAGACCACCACCGTGAGCACCCCACCCCAGGACCAGCCGCTCTGGCGCCCCGCCCCCGCTCGCGCCGCCGCCACCAGCCTGGTGGCCTTCCAGGCCTGGGCCGCCGAACACCACGGCGCCCCGGCCGCCCCGCTCGCCCCCGCCGCCGACGACCGGCAGGCCGCCGAGCGCTACGCCGACCTGCACGCCTGGTCCACCGAGGACCTCGACCGGTTCTGGGCAGCGGTCACCCAGTGGTTCGACGTCCGCTTCGCCCAGGCCCCCGAGGCCGTCCTCGCCGACCCGGCCATGCCCGGCGCCCGCTGGTTCCCCGGCGCCCGCCTCAACTACGCCGAGCACGCCCTGCGCGCCGCCGAGCCCGGCCCCGACGGAGCGAAGGGGCCCAACGCCGACCGCCCCGCGATCCTCCACCTCGACGAGACCACCGAGCAGCCCGTCGTTCTCACCTGGGGCGAACTCCGCCGCCAGGTCGGCTCCCTCGCCGCCGCCCTGCGCGCCCGCGGCATCGGCCCCGGCGACCGCGTCGGCGCCTACCTGCCCAACATCCCGCAGGCCGCCGTCGCCCTCCTCGCCACCGCCGCCGTCGGCGCGATCTGGACCAGCTGCGCCCCCGACTTCGGCGCCCGCAGCGTCCTCGACCGCCTCCAGCAGATCGAGCCCGCCGTCCTCTTCGCCGTCGACGGCTACCACTACGGCGGCAAGGACCACGACCGCACCGAGGTCGTCGCCGAACTGCGGCGCGAACTCCCGAGCCTGCGCACCGTCGTCCACGTCCCGCTGCTCGGCGGCCCCGCCCCCGAGGGCGCGCTGACCTGGGACGACCTGGTCGCCGACGACGTGGAGCCGGTCTTCGAGCCGGTCCCCTTCGACCACCCGCTCTGGGTCCTCTACTCCTCCGGCACCACCGGCCTGCCCAAGGCCATCGTCCAGAGCCAGGGCGGCATCCTGCTCGAACACCTCAAGCAGGCCGGCCTCCACCTCGACCTCGGCCCCCAGGACCGCTTCCTCTGGTACACCTCGACCGGCTGGATGATGTGGAACTTCCTGCTGGCCGGCCTCCTCGTCGGGTCCACGATCGTCACCTACGACGGCAGCCCCGGCCACCCCGACACCGGCGCCCTCTGGTCCGTCGCCGCCCGCACCGGCGCGACCGTCCTCGGCACCTCCGCCGCCTACGTGATCGCCAGCCGCAAGGCCGAACTCCACCCCGGCCGCGACCTCGACCTCTCCGCCGTGCGCTGCATCGGCACCACCGGCTCCCCGCTTCCGCCGGACGGCTTCCGCTGGATCTACGACGAGGTCAAGGCGGACGTCTGGCTCGCCTCCGTCAGCGGCGGCACCGACGTCTGCTCCTGCTTCGTCGGCGGTGTCCCCACCCTCCCGGTGTACCTCGGCGAGATCCAGGCCCCCTGCCTCGGCGCCGCCGTCGAGTCCTGGGACGTCCAGGGCAAGCCGCTCACCGACGCGGTCGGCGAACTCGTCGTCACCAAGCCCATCCCCTCCATGCCCACCGGCTTCTGGAACGACCCCGAGGGCACCCGCTACCACGACAGCTACTTCGACACCTACCCCGGCGTCTGGCGCCACGGCGACTGGATCACCGTCACCTCCCGGGGCACCGTCGTCATCCACGGCCGCTCCGACTCCACCCTCAACCGCCAGGGCGTCCGGATGGGCTCCTCGGACATCTACGAGGTGGTCGAGCGCCTCCCCGAGATCGCCGAGTCCCTGGTCATCGGCCTGGAGGAGCCCGACGGCGGCTACTGGATGCCGCTGTTCGTCGTCCTCGCCCCCGGCGCCGAGCTGAACGACGACCTCATCGGCCGCATCCGCACCTCGCTGCGCACCGAACTCTCCCCGCGCCACGTCCCCGACGAGGTCATCACCGTCCGCGGCCTCCCGCACACCCTCACCGGCAAGCGGATCGAGGTCCCGGTCAAGCGCATCCTCGCCGGCACCCCGCTGGAGCAGGCCGTCAACCCCGGCTCCGTCGACAACGTCGAGCACCTGCGCTACTTCGAGCAGCTCCGCCTCGACCGCCAGGCCTGACCCCGACGCACACGAGGAAGGGGCGCCCCCACCGCCGTGGTGGGAGCGCCCCTTCCTCGTCCGTCCTGTCGCCGCGGCCTACTCGCCGGACAGCACCTGCTGCGCGGCGGCCCGCGCCTCGTCGGCGCTGTCCGCGGCCCGGGCCGCCTCGGCCGCCCGCCGGCACTGCGCCAGCGTGTACTTGGCCAGCGCGGTCCGCACGTACGGGATCGACGCCGAGCCCATCGAGAGGCTGGTGACGCCCAGGCCGGTCAGCACCACGGCCAGCAGCGGGTCGGAGGCCGCCTCGCCGCAGACGCCGCAGCTCTTGCCGCTCACCCGCGCGGCCTCGGCCGCCGCGGCGATCAGGTCCAGGAGCGCCGGCTGCCACGGGTCCTGCAGCCGCGCCAGCGCACCGGCCTGGCGGTCGGCCGCGAAGGTGTACTGCGCCAGGTCGTTGGTCCCCAGCGACAGGAACTCGACCTCCTGCAGGATCGCCCGGGCCCGCAGCGCGGCCGACGGGATCTCCACCATCGCCCCGAACTTGGCCTGCAGCCCGGCCTCGCGGCACGCGGTCGCGAAGTCCCTGGCGTCCTTGCGGTCGGCCACCATCGGGGCCATCACCTCAAGGTGCACCGGCAGACCCTCGGCCGCCGTGGCCAGCGCCCGCAGCTGGGTGCGCAGCACCTCGGGGTGCTCCAGGAGGGTTCGCAGACCGCGCACGCCGAGCGCCGGGTTCGGCTCGTCCGCCGGGGTCAGGAAGTCCAGCGGCTTGTCCGCGCCCGCGTCGAGCACCCGGACCACGACCCGGCCCTCGGGGAAGGCCTCCAGCACCTTGCGGTACGCCTCGATCTGCTTCTCCTCGCCGGGAGCCTTCGCCGAGTCGTCCAGGAACAGGAACTCGGTACGGAACAGGCCGACGCCCTCGGCACCGTTCTCCAGCGCGGCCGGCACGTCCGCCGGGCCACCCACGTTGGCCAGCAGCGGGACGCGGTGCCCGTCGGAGGTCTGCCCCGGGCCGGAGGAGGCGGCCAGCGCGGCCTTGCGCTCGGCGGCGATCGCCCGCAGCTCGTCCTGCTTCTCCTGCGACGGCTCCAGCAGCACGTCACCGGAGCTGCCGTCCACCGCGACGACGGTGCCTTCGGCGACATCGGTGGCACCGGGCAGCGCCACGACGGCCGGCACGCCCATCGCCCGCGCCAGGATGGCGCTGTGGCTGGTCGGCCCGCCCTCTTCGGTCACGAACCCGAGCACCAGCGTCGGGTCCAGCAGCGCGGTGTCGGCCGGCGCGAGGTCCCGCGCGAACAGCACGTACGGCTCGTCGCTGTCCGGCACACCCGGCATCGGCACGCCGAGCAGCCGGGCCACGATCCGGTTCCGCACGTCGTCCAGGTCGGCGACCCGACCGGCCAGGTACTCCCCGGCGGAGGCGAGCAGCGCACGGTAGGCGGCGAACGCGTCGTAGACACCGCGCTCGGCGCTGCTGCCGACGGCGATCCGGCGGGACACGTCGGCCATCAGCTCCGGGTCCTGCGCCATCAGCGCCTGGGCCTCCAGAACGGCCTGCGCCTCGCCGCCCGCCAGGTTGCCGCGCGCGATCAGGTCGGCGGCGACCGCGTCCACGGCGGCCTGGGCACGCGCCTGCTCCCGCGGGGCGTCCTCGGTCGGGATCCGCGTGGCCGGGGGCTCCAGCACCGCCGTTCCCATGTGCCGCACCTGGCCGATCGCGACCCCGTGGCTGACACCCACGCCGCGCAGTGTCTTCTCCATCTACCTGTCTCCGCTGAGAGGAGCGGCCCCGCCGGGAACCGCTGAGTGCCGGGCCGCCCCGTCACTTCCTGCGGGGCGGGTGTGTGTCCGTGGTCGAGAGGTCAGCTCCAGCTGAACAGGGCGTCGCCGGACGCGGCCTCGCCGTCCTCCCGGAGGCCTCCGAGCGAGTCCGGAGCGGCCTCCAGTGCGACGATCGGCGAGATCGGCGACTTGCCGGCGGCCTCCACGGCGGCCGGGTCCCACTTGATGACGGCCTGGCCGCGGGTCACCGTGTCGCCCTTGTTGACGAGCAGTTCGAAGCCCTCGCCGTTGAGCTGGACGGTGTCGATCCCGAGGTGGGTCAGCACCCCGTGGCCCTCGGCGTCCACGACGACGAAGGCGTGCGGGTGCATGGAGACGACGACCCCGTCCACCGGCGCGACCGCCTCGGTGGGCCGACGGACCGGGTCGATCGCGGTACCGGGACCGACCATCGCGCCCGAGAACACCGGGTCGGGCACGCCGGCGAGCCCGACGACCCGACCGGTCAGCGGTGACGTCACAGTGGTCATGGTTGTGCCTCCCAAGTGCGCAGTACAGCGAGCGGCCGCGAGGAGCGGCACGACGATCAGCTGAAGCCTAAATCATGTCAACTTCGGACATCTGTCGACATTCCAGGGCGAACAACCCGCCCTCCGCCCACCTACCGGCCGGCGTCCCACCGGCCCGCGAGTGGTCTAGTCCTCTCGGCCGATGCGCCGCACTCTACAGGCATCTTGGCGAATCGGGACCATTGCTGTATATGCTCGCGAGAGCAACAAATCATGCCGCCACCCGGGTGACACCGGGCGCGCCTCGATTCGCGCTCCGGACACCGACCCGCTATGGTTGGTCGAGTCGCCGCAACTCGGCGGTTAACTCCAGATTTCAGATGTGAAAAGCCCCGGTAAACGGAGCGGAAAACGTCTGATAAGCTGGAAACACGAAAGAACGAAGCCCGGAGGGTCCGCTGGAAGGCGGTCCGAAGGAAGCGTCCGTTCCTTGAGAACTCAACAGCGTGCCAAAAGTCAACGCCAGATATGTTGACATCCCCGGCCTCGATCGTTTGATCGGGGTTGGAGATTCCTTTTGAAATAAACACTAGCGAGGACGCAGTGCGCGGGGCCGCCCTATTCCGGTGGTTGCCGTGCCGCTCAACGCGGGTGTGGACCGGCGCTCTTAATTGGGTACTGCCGGGAAAGCATTCACGGAGAGTTTGATCCTGGCTCAGGACGAACGCTGGCGGCGTGCTTAACACATGCAAGTCGAACGGTGAAGCCCTTCGGGGTGGATCAGT